>DAOUGX010000143.1:0-5916 GCA_034428855.1 Anaerolineaceae bacterium
CATTCTCAATAAAAATGCTTTGGGTTGGATAAGCAAATTCAATCCCGTTTTTGATAAACTCTTCGAAAATATTTAAAAGTATGATTTCTTTTTCATCCATGTGAAATGCAAAATCAGAGCTTTCCACCCAATATACCAGCTCAAAATTGATAGAATAGTCACCAAAACTTGATAAATGAATTCTTTCAAGCGAGACACCTTCGATTTTTTCGATGATTGAACGAATGATCTCGGGAATTTTACGCAGTTGTTCGGGTGTGGTCTGGTATTGAACACTAAGTTTGATTACATTTCTACGTTTTTCCAGTCGTTTAAAGTTCTGGATTCTGGAGCTTAACAGATCGGAATTTGAAAAAATTAATTGTTCACCTGAGATGCTGCGAATACGGGTGCTCTTAAGGCCAATTTTTTCGACAGTACCAACATAATTGTCGACCTGAATCAAATCATTAATTACAAAAGGTTTATCTAAAGAGATCGATAAAGAAGCAAACAAGTCGCTGAGAATATTCTGAACTGCCAAACCAATGGCTATTCCACCAATCCCTAAACTGGTTATTAATGCTGTGATTTCAACCCCAGGGATGTTATCAATTACCAAAATTAAGACGATACTCCATGTGACAATCCGGAGAACTGTTTTAAGAGCATTCAAGGTCGTTTTGTCTTCTCCATCTGCATTTTGATGGCTGCGGATTTCAATGGATTTTATGATTAAATGATTTACCCAAATTCCCACCTGAACCCAAAACATGATCATAAATAGTGTACGTATGTAAAGAAAAATTTTTTCCGGGAGAGAGAGCCATGCAATAGCGATATAAAAACATAGTACGAGAAGAAAAAATTGTTTCGTATGTTCCAGAATGCTTAAGAAATATAATAATGAATTATTTGAACTTCTCTTAAAAATGATTGAGAATCTTTTTTTTGATAATTTCACAATTATGACCAAGAGAAGATAAAGGCCAATCAATGTAACGATTGCCACCAGCCAGGTTAAAAGAGAATTTTCCCAAAATATCAAATCAGCCATGTTACTCTCCCATTCAGAATTAATTTATTGTAGCATAGACAAATTACCCGTTTTGGGTAAACATAAACATGGTTTTTGCAATTATTATGTGCAACCATCTTCAGTATGAGTTTTCATGAGGTCGGAATTTATTGATATTTGAGTAAGAAATTTCCAAATTAATCTTGAAAGGGTTCGTTTATTTGCTATACTTACCGGGAGGATCTATTAATTGGATTTTAATATTTTTGATCAAAAATTGGCTAAATTTAGAGGTTGTTTCATTGAAGGATTCTATTGGCAGGACTATAAATTACTTAAGAATTTCGGTTACCGACCGATGTAATTATCGTTGCGTCTATTGTATGCCAGAAGAAGGGGTGGTCTCTCGCGAACATACAGAAATAATGCGATTTGAAGAAATCGTTCAAGTTGTGAAGGTGGCTGCAGATCATGGCATAACAAAAATTCGATTGACCGGGGGAGAACCTCTCGTTCGGTTAGGAATTATTGATCTGGTGCGAATGATCCGCCAGATTCCCGATATCAATGAAATTACCATGACCACCAATGGTTTTTTGTTGGAGAAATTTGCTCAGGGATTAAAAGAAGCTGGATTAACCAGAGTAAACATCAGTCTGGATACTTTAAAACCAGATTTATTCAGAAAGATTACTCGTTATGGAGATCTTGATTCAATTTGGAGAGGGATTGAAACTGCAGAAAAATATGGGCTTTTTCCCTTGAAAATCAATATGGTGATGATGGCAGGGATCAACGATGGAGAAATTCCGGATTTCATGAATCTGACAAAAGAAAATGATTGGCATGTTAGATTTATTGAACTAATGCCCATTCAGAACCAGGTTTCCTGGGGGAGGGGATTTCCAGATCCATCGAATTGTTATATTTCGACCGGTACTGTTCTGGAACGATTTAAACACATGAATCTCAAATCAATCTATCAACCCGAACAATTAGGACCAGCCAGGTTATTCCAACTCCCTAACGCAAAAGGATTTGTAGGCTTCATATCTCCTTTGGATGATGATCATTTTTGTAGCCGCTGTAATCGTCTACGCTTAACAGCAGATGGTCATCTGAGACCATGTTTGATGAGCGATCACGAGGTACCCTTACTACCTGCCATGCGTGCGGGTGAAGATATTGCTGGTATCATTTCCAACGTAATAAAAATTAAACCAGTACGCCATGAATTAATATTAAACCACTCGCCCGAGAATCGAAATATGATGCAAATTGGGGGATAAGGATTTTTTACAAATTTAGAAAAAACTTTTGGATAATTGATCAAGATTTATAAAAATTTATGGATAAAATAGAAACAAGTGATGATTTTTTGGGAAATTTAATCACAATTTTGGAAATTTATCACTTATTAATTAGGTATAATAAATAAACCATTTCAAGTTTCATTCTTTTCACATTGTAGGAGTTTCTATGGGAGCCGATAAACCCATCCGCGTTATGCTTGTTGATGATCATGCTGTAGTTCGTAGTGGCTTAGGAGCATTCCTGTATGTTTTTGATGATTTAGATCTGGTTGCAGAAGCAAAAGATGGAAAAGAAGCTCTTTCAATATGTGAAACTATTAAGCCTGATGTGATTTTAATGGATTTGGTCATGCCCGTTATGGATGGCGCAGCTGCTACAAAAGCAATTCGTCAAAAATGGCCTGAAATTCAAGTGGTAGCATTGACCAGTTTCAAGGAAGATGACCTGGTTCAGGCAGCATTACAGGCAGGTGCAATCGGGTATTTATTAAAGAATGTTTCAGCAGATGAATTAGCCAATGCTATTCGAGCTGCCTATCAAGGTAAACCAACCTTGGCGCCAGAAGCAGCCCAGGCATTAATTCATGCAGCTGTAAAACCGGGAAAACCAGACTATGGCTTAACAGCCCGGGAAGAAGAAGTATTGGTATTAATGACCGATGGACTCAGCAATGTTGATATTGCGGAAAAATTGTATGTCAGCCGTTCAACAGTTAAGTTCCATGTGAGCAGTATCCTCTCCAAACTGGGAGTAACCAGCAGAACAGAGGCAGTAGCTATGGCGCTTCAACAGAAACTTGTGAAAAAGTAAAAAAAAATCACTCCCCGCGGGGAGTGATTTTTTTTGTTATGATAACCCGAGAACTTCGCCGGTATCAGGATCAAGATCAATGTCAAAGTATGCCGGACGGGTCGAAAGACCAGGCATTGTACGCATTTCACCAACCAATGGGTATAAGAAACCAGCACCAACGGAAGCACGAATGTCGCTAATGGGCAAACGATAACCAGATGGTACGCCTTTCATGTTAGGATCATGGCTGATGCTGAGATGTGTCTTAGCCATGCAGATGGTGGAGTGCCCAAAACCAAGACGTTCATAATCTGCAATTCTGGCTTCAGCTTCAGGTGTGTAGTCAACACCATCCGCATTATAAATTTCACGAGCGATAATTTCGATTTTCTCCTTAATGGTCATTTCCAAGGGGTAAAGGAATTTAAAATTACTTTCCTGTTCACTGGCAGCGATGACTGCTTTCGCCAAATCCACTGCTCCCTGTCCACCAAATTCCCAATGTTCACTGACGACTGCATCAAAAGCTCCACCACGTTCAACGGCTGCTTTACGCACCAGTTCTAATTCAGCATCAGAATCGGTGAAGAATTTATTCACCGCTACTACAACCGGCACACCATATTTCTTGGCAATTTTGATATGGTGCAACAGATTTGGTAATCCTGCTTCTAGTAACTCTAGATTTTCATTCGTATAGGCGAAGTCTAAAGGTCTACCTGCGACAACTTTTGGACCACCACCATGCATCTTGAGTGCTCTGATGGTTGCTACAAGAACTACTACATCAGGGACCAGTCCTGAATATCGGCATTTGATGTCGAAGAATTTTTCCATACCCATATCAGCACCAAAACCGGATTCAGTCACTACGAAATCAGCTAATTTCAAAGCAATTTTATCAGCCAGAATGGAGCTATTACCATGAGCAATATTAGCAAATGGACCGGCATGTACAAATACAGGAGTACCTTCCACAGTCTGCATTAAATTTGGTTTGATTGCATCCTTCATTAATACCAGAAGTGCACCAGCAACACCGAGGTCGTTAGCATCGATTGCTTCTCCACTTTTACTGGTTGCGAATACGATGCGACCAAAGCGTTCCCGCATGTCGCGCAGATCAGTGGTTAATGCCAGGATGGCCATAATCTCACTGGCAACAGTGATGTCAAAGCCAGTCTCACGTGTGTGACCTTTTTCATCAGGTCCCGTACCCACGGTTATTCCGCGCAGGAAGCGGTCATTGGTGTCAACGACACGTTTCCAGGTGATTGATTCAGGATCAATATCCAGGCGCACAAATTTACTCTTTTGTTCTTCAGTCATCTGATCGGGATCGTCAGTTTCAATGCCTAGTTTGCGTCTACGATGTTGCATTCCAACAGAGAAACGACGCTTCCCTTTTTTGTCCTTGGGAAATAAATTTTCGAACAGGCGTTGATCGGATTGGGTGGCTTCATGGAACATTCTGGCATCAATGGCTGCGGCTAAAAGATTGTTTGCGGCTGTGATGGCATGAATGTCTCCTGTGAGATGAAGGTTGAACTCATCCATAGGGATTACTTGGCTGTATCCTCCACCGGCGGCACCACCTTTGATACCAAAAGTAGGTCCCTGACTGGGTTGGCGGATACAGGTAATTACATTTTTATTCAGATGTGCTCCCAATGCCTGACTTAAACCAACAGTAGTTGTTGTCTTACCTTCTCCTAAGGGTGTCGGGGTAATTGCAGTTACATCAATATATTTTCCATTAGGTACATCTTTTAATCGTTCCAATACCTCTAACTTTACTTTGGCTTTGTATGGACCATATTGTTCCAACTCGTCCGGAAGTAACCCTAATTCCTCTGCAATGATTGTGATGTGCTTAAGCTCGGATGCCTTTGCAATCTCAATATCTGATGGTACCGGGGTTACTCGATTTAATTTGGTTGCTTTAAATGGTCTTTTTACAACATTGGGGTTATTACTCATTTAACATATCTCCTTTCGAAATGTGTGTTCTTAAATTTTAAATATCCGGGATAAAAATCTTGCATTCTCTATTAAAGATCAATATGAGAGAAAAATCAAGCAAAAAGTACAGGTATTTGCCTGTTTTAGAAAGATATAGTGGATTAAGTTAATAAATACTGAAATTAATATTTTTTGATCAAACGCCAAAACCAGCGATGAAAAGCATGGACACTTTTGACTGGTTCTGCATACATCATAATACATCCGCCAGATGTAATTTCCATGCCCAGAGATTCTCCGAATTTGATGGTCTCAGGTGTTTCCGATCCTTGTTGTAACCAGACTTTTTGAACCCCTGCCTGGTGAGCATCTTCCAAAATCGCTTTAACATTTTCTTTTTTTACATTAACCAAGACAGCATCCACTCTGGGATTGATTGCCTGAATAGATTTATAACATTGATCACCGGCAAATTTATTCATTGTATGATGCACTGGTACAAGATCGTATCCTTTTTCTTTCAATTCACTGTAAATAGAGTTACCGAATTTTGCGTTGGATTGAGAAACACCGACAACAGCTATTCTTTTTGATGCAACAAAATTCTTTATTTTTTGATTCATAAGATTACCTCTTTTGTTCAGAAAATTTTTTGAAATTGACTATTGGATGATGGATTGAGATTAAGAAAAAAGCCGCAAAGGTTGTTTGCGACTTTGTGGGGCGGGTGGGACTTGAACCCACAAGGTGTCACCACCGGAGGATTTTAAGTCCTCTGCGTCTGCCAATTCCGCCACCGCCCCGGATTTACTTATTTTATCTCAGTCCTGTTAGACGTCAAGGTTTTCAGT
>DAOUGX010000144.1:0-5727 GCA_034428855.1 Anaerolineaceae bacterium
GTTTTTGTATTGTGTTTGTGAAAATTGCCACCAGACTGTTCGTGTGTTATACTGGAGCGGTCAAAATCAGACTTTTTTGGTAAGGATTGCCTATGTTGATGGAATTTCTCCCCTTGCTGATCATCCTGTTACTGGCTGTGTTTATTGGTTTCTTTGTGGTTGCCCTGGGTCATACCTTTGGACCAAAACGACCCGGACAAAGAAAAAATGCACCTTATGAATCTGGTATGGTGCCATATGGACCAGCAAAACGCAGGGTCTCAGTACGTTACTATCTGATCGCTGTTTTGTTTATTTTATTTGATATTGAAGTAGTCTTTCTGGTTCCCTGGGCAGTCGTTGTACGACAGATTGGGGTACCAGGATTGGTATTTATGATCATTTTTGTGCTGATTTTAGAGGTAGCGCATTTGTATGCTTGGAAGAAAGGAGCACTGGAATGGGATTAGAACAAAAAGCAGGAAATTTGGGGATTGTGACCACCTCATTAGAGAAAGCTATCAATTGGTCACGGACGAATGCAATGTGGCCAATGTTGTTTGGATTGGCATGCTGTGCCATTGAGATGATGTCGGCGCAGGCAGCGGATTATGATATGAGCCGCTTTGGAATGGAATTGATGCGTGCCAGCCCACGCCAATCTGATTTAATGATTGTAGCGGGACGTGTATCAAGAAAAATGGCACCGGTTGTACGAAAATTGTATGATCAGATGCCTGCTCCCAAATGGGTAATTGCCATGGGTGATTGTGCATCCTGTGGTGGTATTTTCAATAATTATGCCATTCTGCAGGGAGTGGATGAAATTGTTCCGGTGGATGTGTATGTGGCAGGTTGCCCACCCCGACCTGAAGCGCTGATTCATGGGGTTTTGACCTTGCACGAAAAAGTGAGAAAAGAAAAGATCAAGGATTGGGCGTAATATGAGCGATCATCTGCAGAATACAATAACCAAAATACAGGAGCGTCATCCGATTGAAGTGGAAGAATTTCGTGGTGAATTTACCGTATATATCGATCCGGAAAAAATTCAGCCATTGTTGCTCGAGTTACGTGATCAATTTATGTTTAACACATGTATGGATGTAACAGCAGTGGATTATTATCCACAGGAAACCCCAAGGTTTCATGTGATCTATCAGCTTTATTCCATGCCACACAATGTGCGTTTACAGGTGCGCACAAGAATCAATGGAAATGCACCCCGGTTGGATAGCGTCCAGGGGATTTATCCTGGAGCGAACTGGAAAGAACGTGAAGTTTACGACCTTTTCGGGATTCACTTCATTGGTCATCCTGATCTTCGCAGGATGTTAATGCCCATGGATTGGGTTGGACATCCATTACGCAAAGATTATCCATTGGGTTATGAAGAAGTGCAATTCAGCTTCAATTTTGATGAAATCATGATCAATAAACCCCATCCAAAAGATTAATGGGCTGAGGGAGAGGTAAATGACAGATATTCGAGAAGTATCGGTTGATGAGTTAAGACATCTGGTTTCGGATCGTGCCATGACAGGAGAAACCATGTTACTTAATATGGGTCCTCAGCACCCTAGTACACATGGTGTTTTACGTCTGTTATTGGAACTGGATGGCGAAATGGTCGTAAATGTCATTCCTGATATCGGTTTCCTGCATACCGGGGTGGAAAAAACGGCAGAATCCAAAAATTACCAACAGGCTGAGGTGATGACTGACCGTCTGGATTACCTTAATCCGATGGGAAATAATATGACTTATTGTCTGGCCGTTGAAAAATTGACAGAACTAGATGTTCCACCCCGTGCACAGGCCATTCGGGTTATTCTGGCTGAATTGCAACGGATTTCTTCCCATTTACTGTGGTTGGGAACATCAGCCCTGGATTTAGGCGCAATGTCCATGTTCCTGTACTGCTTCCGTGAACGTGAATTAATCCTGAATATTTTTGAACTGGTTTCCGGTCAGCGAATGATGACAACTTATATTCGTCCGGGTGGACTTTGGCGGGATGTTCCCACAGAATTTGAGGCTGCAGTCCGAAATTTCTTAAAAGTAATGCCAAAACGTATTAAAGAGTACGACGATCTATTAGAGAAGAACGAAATATTTCTGGATCGTACCAAGGGAATTGGTGTTCTAACCAAAGAAGATTGTTACCAGTATGGATTGAGTGGTCCGGTCATACGTGGATCGGGCGTAGCGCATGATTTACGTAAAAAACAACCTTATATGGGCTATGATTTATACAATTTTGATATCCCTACCCATTCTGAAGGTGATATTTACGCCCGATACCGTGTGAGGGTTGAAGAAATGACCCAATCGTTACGGATCATTGAGCAGGCATTAAATAGATTGCCTTTTGGTCCGGTACGCAGCAATAATCGCAAATATGTGCCCCCACCTCGCTCCGAAATTGGTGTGAGTATGGAAGCATTGATTCATCATTTTAAATTGTGGACAGAGGGGTTTACCCCTCCTGCCGGGCATGTGTATGTAGCGACAGAATCCCCGCGAGGAGAATTGGGTGTGTATATGGAAAGTGATGGTACAGCCAAACCTTATCGGGTGCACCTGGTTACACCTACATTTTCTAATTTGCAGGCTGTTCCGGTTATGAGCAGAGGGCATTATATCGCCGACTTGATTGGAATTGTTGGATCAATTGATATTGTTCTGGGAGATGCAGATCGGTGAACGAACTTTACAACAAATACGAAAAAGAAATTCAGGAAATTTTGGAGCGTTATCCAGCTGAAGGAAAGCGTTCTGCTGTAATGCCATTGTTATTTCTGGCTCAGAGAGAAACGGGTTATGTTCCAACCCCAGCATTGACGGATATTGCAGAGATAACCGGGATTTCGGAGACAGATGTGGCATCCATTATGGGATTCTATACATTGTTCCACGCAGAACCAGCCGGTCGTTATCGCATTCAAATATGTACTGATTTACCCTGTGCCTTACGAGGTTCTGAAACGTATCTGGAACAGGTTTGTGAGCGTTTGGGTGTTAAAGAAGGTGAAACAACCGCCGATGGTCTTTTTACAGTGGAAGCCGTGAAATGTCTGGCAGCCTGTCATCGGGCACCGATGTTCCAGCTACAGGGTGATGGAGAAATCAAGTACTACGAAGATCAGAATGTAGAAATCACCATGCAGCTTGTGGATGAAATCCGACACAAGGTAGCGGCAGAGAAGGAGGATTAAGATGGAAAAATATATTCTCTTACGCCACCGTGATGTTCCTGGAATCGATCAACTGGATGTATACAAAGCCAATGATGGTTTTGTTGCCTTTGAAAAAGCCTTGAAATCAATGAAGCCTGCTGATGTAACCCTGGAAGTGAAAAATTCAGGATTACGAGGCCGTGGTGGGGCTGGATTCCCCACTGGTATTAAATGGGGATTCTTACCCAATAATTCCTGGCCTCACTATGTGGTTGCCAATGCGGATGAATCAGAACCTGGCACATTTAAAGATCGTGAAATTATGGAAAGTAATCCTTTCCAGTTTCTGGAAGGGTTGATGCTGGCTTGTTATGCAGTACAGGCCAACCAGGCTTATGTGTACTTGCGTGGCGAATTCTGGCAGGTGGCTGCGATATTAGATGCAAAGATTAAAGATCTGGAAAAAGCTGGCTACCTTGGAGAAAATATCCTGGGCAGCGGTTATTCTTTGAAGATTAATACTCATCTGGGGGCTGGTGCTTACATCTGTGGTGAGGAGACCGCCTTATTGGAATCTCTGGAGGGCAAAATGGGACAACCCCGTTTGCGCCCACCATTCCCAGCCGCTGTGGGTTTATACGATAAACCAACCCTGATTAATAATGTAGAAACACTAGCCAATGTGCCACCGATCATTCAAAAAGGGGCTGATTGGTACCGGGGTTTTGGCACAGAACAAAGCCCGGGGGTAAAAATCTTCTCCCTGTCAGGTTGTGTAAAAAAACCAGGTAATTATGAATTACCATTAGGCGTCACCTATCAGGAATTGATTTTTGAGCATGGGGGCGGGATTGTGAATGACAATCAGATCAAAGCTGTCATGTCGGCGGGCGCTTCCTCCGATGTGGTGGTGGCTGATGAATTCTGTATGTTGACACCGCTGGCATATGAGACCTGCATGGAACGAATTAAAGCACCTTTAGGGTCAGCTTCTGTTATCGTCCTGGATGAAACAGTTGATATGGCCTGGCTGGTGAGCAAGACTGTAAACTTCTTTAAGCATGAATCGTGTGGAAAGTGCACCCCTTGCCGGGAAGGAACATTCTGGATGAATCGTTTATCAGAGCATATGATGGCAAATGAATCCAGCAAGGAAGATATCGATCTATTACGCAATGTGGCTGTGCAGATGCAGGGAAAGTGTTTGTGTGCATTAGGAGAATTCTCCACCATGGCAGTGGTTACAGCGGTTGATCGATTCCGCACAGATTTTGAAAAGCATGTGAGGAGCTAATCATATGGCAGAAATGGTAACACTGAAAATTGATCAAAAGACCGTGACAGTTCCTTCCGGCACATTAATTGTGGATGCTGCCAGAAAAGCAGGCATTAATATTCCAGTCTTTTGCTACCATCCAAAAATGGAACCGGTAGGGATGTGCCGTATGTGTCTGGTGGAAGTTGGTTATCCACAACGTGACCGGGCTACAGGTGAATACATCAAAAATGATGATGGCAGCATTAAAATTGCCTTTGGTCCCAAACTCGAAACCGGATGTACAACCCCAGTTGTTGAGGGCATGGAAGTAAGAACCACCACCGATAAAGCCAATGATGGACGAAAATCGATTTTGGAATTTATCCTCACATCACATCCATTAGATTGTCCGATATGTGATAAAGGTGGAGAATGTGCCCTGCAGGATCTGACCATGTTGCATGGCCCCGGGAAAAGCCGTTTCCTGTTTGATGACAAAAAACATTTCTCCAAGCATGTTCCACTTGGTGAATTAGTCCTGCTAGATCGTGAACGTTGTATTCAATGTGCTTTATGCGTTCGTTTCCAACACGAAGTGGTGGACGAACCAGTTCTGCACTTCTATCAGCGGGGACGTTCTCTGGAGATCCGCACTTATTCTGAACCTGGATTTGATTCAATCTTCTCCGGAAATACCACTGATATTTGTCCGGTTGGTGCTCTCACTACCGTGGATTTTCACTTTGGTGCCAGACCCTGGGAAATGGAAAGAGATCCCTCCATTTGTGCACATTGTGCCGTGGGATGTAACCTGGTCTACAATATTCGTCGCGAAGCCAAGAGTGGTGGCAAAACAGTGATCAAACGGGCTATGCCTCGTCAGAATGAACAGGTAAATGAACTCTGGATATGTGATAAAGGCCGGTTGGGATATCACTATGTTAATTCGAGCGAACGCCTGACCCAACCGTTACTGCGTAAAGATGACAAACTGGTTCCGGTCAGTTGGGAAGAAGCTTATCAACGTGTGGAAGATAAATTAAGAGCCGAATCGGTACGATTGGTTACATTGGCAGGCGGCCGTTTAACCAATGAGGACCTTTTCAATTTACAACAATTAAACCAATCTCAAAATGGTAAAGCTGTTCTGTATAGTCAAATGGCTGGTGGAGATATCACGGCACAAATTGGTATGGGAAAAGGAAGTAATTTTTCCACGATGGGTAAAGGAAGTGCCATTCTGGTTGTAGCCAGTGATTTACATGAAGAAGCCCCCATCTGGTGGTTGAGGGTGAAACAGGCTGCACAACG
>DAOUGX010000145.1:0-1880 GCA_034428855.1 Anaerolineaceae bacterium
GACTGATCCGTTAAGCTGGCCGAATTGGTTTCCAGGTATCGATAGTGTTTCTACAGTAACCTCTGTCAATGCTGGCAGTACATTTGAGTGGGAAGACGATGGAGAAACAGGACATGGGACGATCGTCGCGCTGGAACCTTTAAAAAGTTTTGAAGTGCTCACTCAGATGGGAGAGGATAAAGATTCACATAAATTTAAGTTAAAAGCAACCGGTGGCTTTTTTGGATTAGCGAATGATGAATGTAAAGTCGAATATGTATTAGACACATTGGTCGGTGGTGGAATTTTAGGCAATTTCATCACGGGAGGTAATCCCAAAGATGCCATCAGAGTCAAGAAAGCGATGCATAATTTACGGAAATTTGTGGAAAGTCAGTAGTTTTCAATAAATATTGTCATTCGCAATACTCTCTAAACAATTGTGTGAATATTTAGAAAAGGAGATAAAAATGGGTTTATTAGCAACTATTGTCGTAGGTTTGATCGCAGGATTGGTAGCATCCTGGTTAATGAAAGCAAAAACTGGAATGCTGGTGGATATGATTCTGGGTATAGTTGGTGGTGTGGTTGGTGGATGGTTGTCAACTCTAATCACAGGTGTAAACCTGATGAGTGGGGTGAACTTGACCAGCATCGTCGTCGCCGTAATTGGGGCAGTGATTGTAATCGCTGTTTACAGGTTTATTAAACGCAAGTAGTTAAATCATTTAATGAAATTAATTTGGAAAAACAACGGAATTAATCAGTTCCGTTGTTTTTTGTAAATCTGATCCTTAAATTGAATTTACCCAATCAATAATATTATTAATTGTATGAAACATAAAAAACGTGATCCCAAGATATTGATTATTGGAGCCGGTGTTGGTGGACTTGCTTGCGCCGCAATTCTTTCCAAAGCCGGAATGGATTTGACGGTACTGGAAGCACAAACCTATCCAGGTGGGTGTGCCAGCACTTTTTTCCACAAAGGGTATCGTTTTGATGCAGGTGCCACCTTAGCAGCTGGTTTTTATGAGGGTGGGCCGATGGATTTGTTAGCCCAGGCTGTTGGGATTAAGGCCTGGCCAATCCATTACGATAAGCCAGCGATGGTGGTGCATTTACCAGACGGTCAACAAATAGCCTGTCATAATCAGGACAATCGGTGGGAGGAGTACCAGGCAGCTTTTGGTGAGAAGTCTTTAGATTTTTTCCAATGGCAGGAAAAAACAGCCGGTTTGCTCTGGCGTTTTGCTTTACGCACTCCCTCCTGGCCGATCAAATCTGTTCGGGATATCCTATCTATCATCGGTGCACTTGATACAAAATTATTGGCCAATAGTCCAAAATTTATGTTGGATGTATTCAGACCTATTGGTTCAAAATTAAAAAATATACCCGAAAATATGCGCTTGTTCATCGATGGCCAATTATTAATTTCGGCTCAAACAACAAGTGAATATGCCAATGCTTTATATTCTGCTTCAGCTTTGGATTTACCTCGTCGTGGAGTTGCTCATCTGGCGAATGGGATAGGTGGATTGGCAACTATTCTTGTTGATACCATCAGAACAAATGGGGGTAAGGTGAATTTTCGCCAAGAGGTAATAAAAATACGCGCTGGAGAACATCAGTTTCTGATTGAAACGAAAAAGAAGGAAACATACCAGGCTGACATCATCATAGCAAATCTGACACCCTGGAATATTGCAGATCTGATGCAGGAGAAATTGCCAGATATTCTCCAAAAGCTAAGAAAATTTCCAGTAGAAAATTGGGGAGCATTCACGTTGTATCTGGGGGTAAACGAAGATTGCATCCCCAAAGATTTTCCTTTGCACCATCAGATTATTCGACGCAAGCCTTTAGCCGAAGGCAACAGTTTATTCGTGTCGATCAGT
>DAOUGX010000146.1:0-12572 GCA_034428855.1 Anaerolineaceae bacterium
TTTATTCGATGAAGATTACAAGTAGGAATATTTTTTCAGGATAAAGAAGAATTATTGTAGAAGAGAAAGATGATATTGTTTTTTCTACGAATTATTACTATTTAATCCCCAATTTTTGAAGCATGTGGAAGATATTCGTTTCATTTTCCGGCTTTATTTCGAACCTGAATAATTCCCAAATCTCTGTGTGAGTTAAAAATTCTCCTGGTTTTATTATTGTTTTTGGACTTATTGTTTCCAATTCCAGAAACTGGTCATTACAATAACATTCGCTTGAGCTACCCATGTCGTAATAATTCGCTTCAGGATCAAATGGCGCGTGCTTGACAAACAAACAATCATCCAGCCAATAAGCCAACCACCCTCTCGGATTGGAAAAACCAATCTTGAATGGTGATTTAACAATGGCATTCAGTAATACATAATCATTTCCCCACTTCAGGTTTGGATCGTTTAAATCTGTATAAGGCCAGATAGCCAATGTACGGTTGGGTAACAAACCAGTGTCAATTCTGGATTGGGGTAAGATAGCCACACCACCTGGTTTTAATTGAGTAATCGCCCAGGCAGAACATTCGACCGCTTTTTGCCCCAGGTTCATCAGTTTATGTTCTATGATTACTTTGGGTTGCACAGGATCCAGTTGAATCGTCAGTGTTTTTTCCATTCCTGATAAGAATTCTTTTGGTTTTTTTATGATTACTCCCGTTTTTGTCTCAGTAATTTCAATCGGTTGATCATCATAATCATAAGTCAATGGGATTTCTTCCGGGGCTATCCAAAGTCGATGCCCGCCATAAAAATGGTATGGTCTACCTCCGGGCAATTCAGTAACAAAATCTGGCAATTCCGCAAACAGGTTTCTCCCACCATAAAAATTAATTCCTAAAATTCGAGGTCCGATGGATCTACCAATGCAAAGTTGAAATTGGTTATTATCGATAATGACACAATCATGACCATAAAATTTTATATTTTTCATCAGCAACCTGGATTTGGATTTTTTTAAGGAAGAAAACGAAATTATAACATTTAAGATGAATCCAGAATGTCTGAAATTTAAGATTAATAATTCAATCAATTACTTACGTGATTTAATTTTTATGTATATACACAAATATTACGCAATAGGGAATACCCCTATTTACTGTAATAATGCTGGAAATTTTTCCTTAAACTTCTTGACTTTCGGGTTAATCACAACCTGACAATAGCCAGCCCAGGGATTTTTTTCAAAATAGTTCTGGTGATATTCTTCAGCAGGATAAAAATCTTTCAAAATTTCTATCTGGGTGACAATTTTTTTACCCCACAAACCAGACTGATCAATTTTTTCCAAAATCTCGTTTACCTTCTCTTTTTCACTTTCATCATTCGCGAGGATAATGGAACGATATTGAGAACCCACATCTGCACCTTGACGGTTCAAGGTGGTTGGATCATGAACTTGAAAGAACACTTCCAATAACCCGTTGATGGAGATAACCGCTGGATCATAAGTAATTTCTACGACTTCGGCATGTCCTGTTCTACCGGTACATACCTGTTCATAACTCGGGTTTGGAGTATTTCCGCCTGCATACCCAACGATTACTTTTTCAACTCCAGCCATTTTATTAAATATGGGTTCCAGACACCAGAAGCACCCACCCCCTAAAACAATTCTTTTAATTCTTTCTTCCATACCTTATTCCTTATTACTACCAATATTAAGTGGAAGTATAAGGAAAAAGTTGTAAAAATCAAAAACAAGCACAACGTATTAAATTGAAAACCGGCTCGCACCGGTTTTCAATTGGTTATCCAAATAAAGATTTATTTATTGACCTGGAAACGAACATCACCTTTTTCAAAGAAATCGATGATTTGCTTAATAGCAGCCAAACCGGCATTGACGTTTGCTTCCTCGGTTTGAGCACCCATTTTCTTGGGGGTAAAATAAAAACGACCAGCAAATTTTTCTTTCATTTCAGCAGAACAACCTGGTTCAACGTCAGAAACATATTCGAAATCTGATCGCTCACTGAAAACCTTCAACAAATCGCTCTCATTTACCACTTCTTTTCTGGCAGTGTTGACCAGGGTGGCGGGTTTTGGCATACTCATTAATAATGAGTAATTAATGGAGTTCTTTGTTTCAGCATTTGCAGGAATGTGCAATGAAACATAATGGCATTTTTTGTATAACTCTTCTACAGTACCTACCGAATGGACACCGTCCGCTTCGATCGCCTCTTTAGAAATATATGGATCATAGGCATAAATTTCCATACCAAATCCCTTGGCAATACTGGCTACACAGCGACCAACATTTCCATATGCATGTAATCCAAGTGATTTACCTTTAAGTTCAGATCCTGATTTTCCGTTGAATTGTTTGCGAGCCTGGTAAATCATCATTCCAATAGCTAATTCTGCCACTGCATTAGAGTTTTGTCCTGGCGTATTCATGGCAACCACATTATGGGCAGTTGCTGCAGCTAAATCAATATTGTCATAGCCTGCTCCAGCTCGAACCACAATCTTCAGCTGCTTGGCTGCATCCAATACTTCTGCATCCACAATATCACTGCGAATGATCATAGCATCAACATCAGATACTGCATTCAATAGATCAGATTTATCGGTGTATTTTTCTAATGAGACAATCTGGTAACCTGCTTTATCAGCAATATCTTTGATTTGTTGTACGGCTTCCGTTGCGAACGGTTTTTCAGTTGCTAATAATACTCTCTTCATAATTTCCAACCTATCTTCTTTTTAATGAGCTTTTTCAAATTCTTGCATGCAATTGACTAATGCTTGAACACTCTCAATCGGCATGGCGTTATATAATGATGCCCTGAAGCCACCCACATCACGATGACCTTTAATTCCGACCATTCCTTTTTCGCTCGAGAATTTTTGGAAATCATTTTCCAGGTCTTTGTATTCTTCTTTCATGACAAAACAAACATTCATTAGTGAACGATCCCGATCTTCCGGTACTGTTGCAACAAAAAGTTTGTTTCGATCAATTTCATCATAAAGTAATTTGCCTTTTTCTTTGTTTATTTTTTCGATTGCTTTTAATCCGCCCAAATCTTTCAACCATTTTAAAGTTTGGAGCGCTGTGAAAATAGCAAATACAGGTGGGGTATTGAACATGGATGTGTTTTTGATGTGAGTACGATAATCAACCATTGTTGGCAGTGGTCGGCTTACTTTTCCAAGAATATCTTCTTTGACAATTACAAAGGTCAAACCAGCAGGGGCTAAATTCTTTTGGGCTCCACCATAAATTAGGCCGTATTTCGAAACATCCATCGGGCGGCTAAAAATATCTGAGGACATATCAGCAACCAGTGTTACCGGTGAAACCAAATCTTCCTTCAATTCTGTTCCATAAATAGTGTTATTGGTTGTAATGTGGAAATAATCAACATCAGTGGGAATCGTGTAATCACGTGGAACATATGTAAAATTTTTGTCTTCAGCAGAAGCAACTACATTAACTTCTCCAAATAATTTTGCTTCCTTGGCTGCTTTTTTCGCCCAACTACCGGTAACCAAGTACGCAGCTTTTTTCTCAAGCAAGTTATACGGTACTGTAAAGAATTGTGAACTGGCTCCACCGCCCAAGAATAAAACATGATACCCATCTGGTATATCAAGCAACTCTTTGAACAAGCTCATAGCTTCTAAATTTACAGCATCAACTTCTTTACTGCGATGGGATACTTCCAAAAGAGATAAACCGGTACCAGCAAAATTTAAAACAGCCTCAGCTGTCTTTTCAATTGCTACTTGCGGTAATATCGATGGTCCTGGATTAAAATTGTGTTTTTTCATTTTCAATTCCTTTTCAATATTTGATATTCATATTCCTAATAATGTTCATTATAGGAAAAAGTGTGTTAAGTTACATTTGACAATCATCCATATTTATTAGTATTTTTCACTTTTAAAAGCATGGAGAATTGTCATTTAAATGATTAATTGTGAACTGAACCGTCTGGCATAATCGTTCCAAATAATGATTTTGCCCTCAGGATTTTGTGATCTGGTATATTCGACCCGGTCAAATCAGCATCTGTCAGATTGGCATTGGTCAAATCTACTCCACCTAAATTCGCATCAATCAGGTTTGAACCTGTCAAATCTGCTTCCATTAAATCAGCTTCAGCCAAATTTGCTTCCCGCAAATCTGCACCCCGCAAATTTGCTCCACGTAAGTTTGCTTTTCTCAAATCGACGCCAATTAAATTCGAATTTTCCAGATTACAACCACCCAAGCGTGCTTCAATTAAAATCGCTCCACGCAAATCACAACTACTAAAATTTGCATTCGTTAGTGTTGCAGATGTTAAATTTACACCACGCAAATCAGCACCACTCAGGTCAATATAGCTTAACCATAGAGGTTTCTGTTGATTTAGCAGCATATATATTTCATAGCGAGAAAATTCAGACATGCTTACCTTTTCTTTTTTCAGGTGATTTAAATTAATTGGATTTTTTTAAGACCTAATCAATTGTATTACAGAATAACGGATTTGTTCGGTGTATTACTTTTAATGAAATCCTTCTTACCTGATTGTTTATCAAATTTTGCTAATTTGAAGCAGCACATCGAAATCCCAAGTTTTCATACCAGTACTTTGGAACTGATTTATATCGTAGAGTAGCTCTTATCCACCAGATTCCATTACTCCAGGGACCACCGCGCCAGATATATTGGTATCCATCTTCTGCTTCGCGACCATCATTCGGATCGTAAGGGTATGGGCTTGGAATGGATCTCGTCCACTCCCAAACATTTCCAGCCATATCCATTAACCCATATGGGCTTGCTCCATTAGGAAAACTTCCCACAGGTGCGGTATCTGCATAACCATCATCAAAAGCAGGATTTGCATGACCTCTTGTGCAATTTACATCACAAAAATTGGCTTTATCGCTTGTTATCGCTTCATTCCCCCAGGGGTATCTTCGTCCATCAGTTCCTCGGGCTGCTTTTTCCCATTCAGCTTCTGAGGGAAGATGTCCACCTGCCCATTTACAAAAAGTATTAGCTTGCCACCAATCCACCATGATCACTGGATAGTTATCAAATTCCGGGTTTCCATAATATTCCTGTCGAGTATTAGAAAAATTCACCCATGGTGCAGTACAGGACCCATCAGCAACACATAATGCATAGCGAGCATTGGTTACTTCGTATTTGTCTATCCAATACCCATCCAGGTAAAGAGTATGCATTGGAACTTCTGGATATGCTACACCATTATCAAGTGTATGTTGGGCATCTGTATCTTTTGTACCCATTATAAATTCACCTGCTGGAATATAAATCTGTTCAGATTGATCTTTTTCAGATATTCGATAATTAGGAATACTGGTTTCAGTTGGAATAGGGGTTGGTTCAGAGGTTGGTGAGGGGGGGATATCTGTAGCTGTTGGTAATATCGTAGGCGTTTCTGAAGGTTTAACCACTTCAACTATAGTAGGTATCTCAGTAATACTATTTTCTGCATCATTAATCCCGGGAGAGACCGAATTACTGCATGAACTTAATATGATTGATAAGGTTATAAACATAAATATCAAGGATTTAATTGATTTTTTCATTGGTAATGCTCCTGTAATGAAAAAGTGGCAGATTGAGGTCAGCTAAGATTCAGGCCTAATCCTATGCTGTCAAATTTTACTACCATTTTAATTAACCATATATTTTCCGAAAAAGTAGCTGAGTTAATAAATTTATTGTTTATATGGAAGATTCTCGCAAGTTCCCCTCAATTTTGTGATGACTTTTTTAAAGAAAAAGGATATAATGTTTCAATTCAAGGCTTTATAAATTTTTTTTTGGGGCGGTTGTTTGTAGATGAGGAATTTAATAAAAATTCTAATTCCATCTTTAATCTTGATCATTAGTATGGTTTATTCATCTTTTAACGTCCTCGCACAAGAAGAAACTGAAGAACCCGCCCGAATTAAGCTGGTTGAAAATACTTTTACACAATATACCTGGCGGTTGGTAACAAGAACCGGTGTTCCAGTATGTACTGTGGTTATTAATCATGAAGGATTTCCAACTGGACAGGAAACATTGGCTTCTTGTAATGAAGCCTGGTTAGCACTTTTCCCGACGCCAACAGTAATTGCTACGGGTACACCTACTCCGCAGCCAACAGCCACCCCAATAGTGGTGAATCAATTGTGGCTGGATACCTATTGGGTTTTTGTTTCTTCTGAAGAAGTTACCCAGGTTACAAAAGTATCCGTTCCGGATATGATCGTCAATATTTATGCACCTGGTATCCCTGTAAATGCTCCTTATGTGGTAATAAAAGCGATCGAACCTTATTCTGAATATCAAATTACCAGAATTGCCGGGACTGTCAATGAAGCACCTTTTGAATGTCTTTCCGATCAGTGTATTTTGCCATTGTTACAGGATTCTCAAATTCGTTTTTGGGCTGAGAGTAGTTTTGGTGACCAAACTAAAGTAATTACAGCAATTGTGAGAATTTTTATCAGTAATGAGAACTATAATGTTCGGATCACATCCATAGATCAACTTATAGGCTTCTCAGATTCCTGTCGGGAAATCTGGCGAGATACAGCATATGGGGAATCGCCTGACTGGGTAGTCTTCCCTGAATCACCAGATATGTTAGCTACATTTGATACCTTACATTATTTAGCCAGAAAATTGATTTTAAATAAATTTGTTGATGCTTCCACCTGTCCTAACGGTGGATTGTTTGCAGATGGAGCCCCTAATGCATGTGGATTGGAAGTTGTCAAAGATGCGATGTATGCCTGGCAGAATCGATTTGATCCGATTATTTGGGCTTCCGGCCGTGAAGCGGGAATTCCACCAATATTAATCAAATCATTGATCGAACAAGAAACTCAATTTTGGCCGGAAAATGCTCGTTATTTGTACGAGGAATACGGGTTTACACAAATCAATGAACTCGGTGCAGATGTTGCCTTAAGATGGAATGAAGATTTAAAAAATCAAATTTGTTCTGGTTTACTTTTTAATTGTGATAAATCTTTCGCAAATATGAACGCATTCGAACAAGCAATGTTGCGCGGAGGATTAATTCAGTCAATCGATGCTTATTGCCCAGCCTGTGAAAACATGATTGATCTTGACATTGCTGAACAAGCTATTGCCATTACCGGTCAGTCCATCAAAGCAAATTGCTCTCAGACCAATTATATTGTTGATGATTTGGAACTTAAGGCGACTATTTCGGATATGTGGAAGTTCACAATCTTGTCCTATCATGGTGGTTATTATTGTCTGAGAAATAGTCTGGAAATTGTCAAAGAAAAAGGTTTGGAACCAACCTGGGAGAACGTTTCAGCAAATCTGGTTTGCCCTGATGCTCGTGACTATGTGAATTCTGTTTGGAATAATTTAACCAACTTCCAACTCTATTATGCCCCCCAACCCACATTAGCTCCGGAACAATTACAAGCCACTGGTCAAAGCAACCTGGTACAATTTCCACCCACAGTTACCCCCACTTTAACTCCTACTCCAAAAACCTATCTGGCAAGTGGCAAAATAAACGTTTACTTGTATGTCGACACAAATATGAATTATGTAATGGATGAAGATGAATTGGTCAATAATGCCAATATTCTCGTAGAATTTGCAAACGGATCAACCAAAACGGTTCCTGTCGAAAATGGTGAAGCCATAATTGAATATGAAAACCAATTTAAGAACTCTGATGTCAAGATCACAGTCATTGAAATTTATCAATCCACACAGGTCAGAATCCCTGAAAGTGGTGAACTTTTTACAATTTTACGAATTCCTCCACCTGAGTTACCTGGATTATTGCCGTAAAATCAGGAAAAAATGATGAGTAACGAAAAAAACAAAAAACAAAAAGAAACCAAATCAACTAAAAAAGATGATCTCGATCGCATTGAACAATCGTTTTTGTCAAATAATTCAGAGGAAACGAAAAATAAAGTTCAGGAACAATTTGACGACTTAAAAAAACTTGCCTCTGATTTCTCATTGGACTCAGGATCTGAAGATGACTTTTCATCCGAGGTAAGCGAAGATGAATCTTATTCTGAAGTCTTAATGGAAAGATTATCTGATATTGAAACTGTAAATCCATTTATTTCAGATCAAGATGAATTAAAAGATTCTCAAGATAAAGAGAAAATTATTTCTGAGGGTCTAAATCATGAAATGATTGCGGACCAATCAAAATCGGAAACCAGCCTTCCATTTTTATCTTCCCCTTTAGAACCCAAAAAACTAGATGAATTAAATTCTCAAATACCAGTAAAAAAGAAACTGAAATCACTGGATGATATCCAGAATGAAGTAGAAGAATTAACGGATTTGAGCAAAGGAAATGAAGAATTCCTTGAGAAAATGAAATCTGTGATGGATCAGGACGAATCCATTCAGCATTCTTCATTGTCGGATGATGAAAATAAGGTTTTCACTACAGTTGATTCGGAAGTGGATGACCGTAAACTTTTTCAAGAATTAGAAAACGAGATATCCAAAGCTGAACAGACCAAGAATCCATTTATTGAGGAACCTGACTTTATTGATTCGGATGGTTTTCTGGAAAACCTGGAAAAAATCACAATACCTGAAGTTGAGTTGGATAAAAATTCCCATGAATTAGATCAATTAGAAGATTTGGTTGAAAGTGAACTAATGCTTTCCTCATCATCCTGGAAAGACCTTTTAGATTCAACCGATGATGGATCAAATTTTGAAGGACAAAAAATCTTTCAGTTTGATGAAAACCAATCACTGGATGATTTATTAAACGATGACACATTAGCTCAAGCAAATGAGAAATCAACTTTTCCATTATTGTCAGATGAAAATATTGATCATCCTTTTTCTACAAATGATTTTGAACAACAAGATATGTTACCAGAGGGCACATCCGATGATGTTGACAGTGATGATGAATCAGTAGATAATTTGAGAAAATCATTCATTGATGAATTTGACCAATCAGCATTCGACGCGGAAATAGAAAAGAAGACCAAGAAGAAATGGTTGCCAAGAAATTGGGAAGCATTTTCTCATTGGTTTAAATCATTAACCATCGCCGAAAAAATATTAATATTCTTAAGTTTCTTTATCGGTCTTGCAGTTGTGGTCTCCATTGTATTGGTCATTTCCCAGTGGAGTATAAACAATCGGAAAATCGCTAATCCCCCACCAGCTATTCAAGCCACTGAACAAGATTTGATTTACCCGACAGGTTTACAATTACCTGGAGGTTGGTTCTTCTTCTTGGAACGTGGTGAAATACAAAACAATAAATGGGAACCTCAAAATGCTGAATGGTTGGCCAACACAAAACTGCGTCGGGTAATCGCAATTCCTTGGTCAAGTCAATCGGAAACCGTAGTTCAATCCCTGACCACTTCTGATGAAATCAGTATTTTTATGAACAACAACGATATTGTCATTTATCAGGTGGATGAAGTGGTAAAAATTTCACGAGATAATGTGCGGATTTTATCCGATACTGAACCTTCATTGGTTGTGATCCTTTTTAGAGAAGATAATGAAGACCGCTGGACGGTGATTGCTAAACCAAAACAATTGGATCAATAATCTTTTATCCATAAAGAAATCTCAATCGGTTCTTTTGGGAAGAATGCAACCAAAAACATCTTATGTCATGAGACTCTAAAATGACATTTTACATATAGGATGCCAGTATTGAAACCTCTATAATCATTATCATCTTTGATGCGAGGTTTCTATGTGTGGCATTTTTGGAATTGTTCATAAAAACGATAATCTTTTAGGACCAACTTTAATTGACGCAGGATTAAGACTTTCCTATCGAGGATATGACTCCGTTGGTATTGCAACCATCAATGAACTTGGAGTTATTGATTTACGGAAAGATGCAGGAAAAGTAAAATCTGTTGCCGAAAAGTACAATTTCAATGATATGGTGGGTCAACGTGGAATTTTGCAATTAAGGTGGGCAACTTTTGGTGAACCCTCGCAGGTAAATTCACAACCTCACCTCGATTCAGATGGATCAATGGTAGGTGCGCACAATGGGAATGTAGTCAATAACTCAGAGTTACGAGAAGAATTCATTGCTGAAGGCATGATCGTACGTTCGAGCAATGATGGAGAAAGTTGTGTTCATGCGGTTGAAAGATTTACACGACAGGGTGATTCCATGGTCGAAGCAATTCGAAAAGCATATGATGTTCTCAAAGGAGATTATGCATTTGTAATTGGAAAAGCAAAAGATGATAAATTATATGCCTTCAAAAAAGGATCTGGTTTGGTTGCAGGTGTTGGTGATGATTTCACAGTCGTGTCATCTGATTTACCATCCATCCTGCCTTTGACTCGAAAAGTAGTCTTTTTGAATGATGGTGAAATTATTGAACTTGCAGATAAAGGGTACAGAATCATCTCAGTTCTGGATGGTGAATTGATTAACCGTCCTTTTGAAATTGTGGAAGAGACCATGGAAGTTGCTCAAAAAGGCGGTTTTGAGCATTTTATGTTAAAAGAAATCAATGAACAACCCAAAGTTGCACAGGAATTAATAAATCTTTGGAGTAATTCTCCGGCTATAGAAAAAACAGTAGAAACACTTAAAACTGCAAGAAATATTTACTTCGTTGGCTGTGGAACCAGTTACAATGCTTGCGTAGCAGGTGCTGTCTACTTCAATCGATTATGTGGAAAAACAACGATACCAATTGCTGCTCCTCAATTTATCGCTCAATACAATCTTTCCATTGGACCAGAAGATGTTGGAATTTTTGTAAGCCAAAGTGGTGAAACAAAAGATGTTCTCAACGCTGTTGAGATCGCAAAAAAGCAAAAAATGCGGATTTTTTCATTGGTGAATGTAGTCGGATCCACTCTAACGAAGTTGTCAGAGGAATGGTTGCCACTGGCTTGTGGTTACGAGATAAGTGTCCCTGCAACGAAAACATTTACCAATCAATTGGTTGGCTTTCTATATCTCGCATATAAAGTTGCCAATAAGTCCTTAAGTGACCTGAGTCTCATCCCAACTTATATGCAAAAAACGATTGATGAAACAAATGAACAGGTCATGAGTATATTGCCGTATGTTCTACATTGGAATGATCTTTACAGTTTAGGTTATGGGATCACATATTCAATTGCTTTGGAAGGGGCATTAAAATTAAAAGAAATCACGTATGCCCATTGTGAAGGAATGCTTTCAACCGAATTTAAACATGGTCCTCTCGCGGCAGTTGTTAAGGATTTTCCAATCATTTTTTCCACAATAAGCGAAGATATACCCCTAATTATTTCGGGTATCAATGAGGTTACTTGTCGAGGGGCTCGGGCGATCGTCATCGGCCCTGATGATGAACGACTGGACTCGAATGCCCAACATACAATTAAAATATCAGAGCCCAACCCGGAAATTGGATCCATTCTGGCAATCATTCCATTGCAGTTGCTATCATATTACATGAGTGTTCAGCGAGGATTTGACCCTGATTTTCCAAGAAACCTTAGTAAAACGTTAACGGTTGATTAATAGGGCAATTAATCCTCATTTTCAATAATTGAAAATAAAAAGTTCGCGATTTTCATGTAATTAACTTATTAACCACTAGTGATTATCTTTTACTTTTCATTCGGTTTCTGGTTTGGAAAACGACCCGGTAAAAATTCTTTGCATGGTGAAAAGGTTGAATATGGCTTTTTTCATTTCCGTAAATTGTTTTGATGGGAACCCAATCAATCTTGAAATTTGATTGAACACAGGTAACTATTACTTCAACCTCAAATTCAAATCCGGTTTCCTTACTTTCTAATACTTTTTCCATCAATCTACTACTCATTAATCGATAACCGGATTGATTATCCAAAATTTTCATGCCCATCGCCCAGGAGAAAGACCACCTACCAATAGTATTGGCTAACCTCCTAATAATTGGCATATGGTTGAAATTTCGATACCCGATGATCAAATCTGGTTGTGTAGCATCATACTGGGAAATAAATTTTTGTGCTTCCTGAACATCATGTTGTCCATCTGCGTCAATGGTTATAACATAATCACAGCCCAGATTTAGTGCTTCCTTAAACCCTCTTTTTAATGCTTCACCTTTTCCCTGATTAGGAATTTGCACAAAAACCTGTCCACCTTCCTTTGAAGCAATGGTGGCTGTGTTATCTTTTGACCCATCATCAACTACCAATGTTGGTAAAAATTTAATAGCCTGCGAAACAACACCTCCGATGTGCATTGATTCGTTATAGGCGGGAATAACAAAAAATCCTGATGTTGATCTCATAAGCACTCTTTGTTTTTCATAAAGTTTAATCGTGATTATATCTCATTCGAAAACCATCAGAAAATGATCCTTTTTTTGGATTTTTTATCTTTTTTCGAGGTTTTTTATAGATTCTAAATCCTAACCTTACAAATTAGTAAAAAATGTAATCAATTTTAAAAAACCACTTGCTTTTCTATTTAATTTCCGCTAAAATGTGGATAATTGTGGAGATAAGTGGGAGAAAGT
The DNA here is from genome assembly GCA_034428855.1 of Anaerolineaceae bacterium. Classification (GTDB taxonomy): domain Bacteria; phylum Chloroflexota; class Anaerolineae; order Anaerolineales; family Anaerolineaceae; genus UBA6170. The sequence goes on from DAOUGX010000146.1 coordinate 12,550, forward strand.
GGAGCGCCGGGATGCCGGCGTTC
>DAOUGX010000147.1:0-2299 GCA_034428855.1 Anaerolineaceae bacterium
CTTTGAGCTAATTGATTACGAGGTTGAGTATCCTTTGTTTGAATAAAAACACCCCCCATGTCAAATACAATGGCTTTAATGCGCTCAGATTTCATGCTTCCTCCTGGAGCTTCCATTTTATCACGAGCCAGGACTAGTGGGTATTTTCCTCCCACTCACTCTTGAGGATGCCCATACGGTACATATCCCAGCGTCGACCATCTCGCTGCAAAAATTGGCGTTGGACGCCTTCTAACCTAAACCCTGCTTTTTCATATGAGCGCACACCACGTTGGTTGTATTCAAAAACGGTCAAACTGACATGATTCAGATTGAGAAAACTAAATCCATAATTCAGGATTACTTTCATAGCATCCGTCCCAAAACCTTTACCCCAATTTTCAGGTTCACCAATCGAAATGCCAACCCAGGCATTGGCGTGTTTCCCTTTAAATCCGGATAAACCTATTTCACCAATGACTGAATCATCCAGTTTATCTTTGATAATAAAGAAAGCAAATTTATCCGAATTCTCATTATCTTCTATCCACTTTTTGATGTTTTCAATGGAAAAAAGTAAAGCGATATCGCCATCCATTAAGCGTAAATATTCGCTATTATTTCGCCATCGGGCAAAAATTTTTGAATCTCGCTCTGCATCAAACGGTACCAGCCTTACTTTTTCACCAACCAGATAAGTTTCTGTCATAATGTATTTACCTCAAGCGAAGCTTCCCATTCAGGTTTCAAAATTCCATATAAGTATTCATCCCAATAGCGTTGGCCATGATAAATGACACCTCGATTAACTGCATCCAGCCTGAATCCATTCTTTTCTAAAATCGGCCCCAGGTCGGATTCAAAAGCTGGAACATCCACCTCCAACCGAAACAAGTTTAATTCATGAAAAGCATACTTTAGAATTAATGGAAAGATCTGTTGTTCAGCTCTTTTGTATTGTTCAGGATTTCCAATTGCCACTACCAACCAGCCAACTGCGTGATTCCACATAATATGAATGCGTACAAAACCAATCAGGTGGTGATCCACTTTGGTTCGAATGGCAAAATGGATCACACTCCTGGTATCGTCTACTTTTTTCTCGATTTTCTCATATTTTTTCTTGAACTCATTCCTGGACAAAGGCATCGTGAAACTATCGCACCAATAGCGTGCATATCGCAGGTCCAAAGAATAACCTGAATCAATCTCAGGGTCTTTTTCAAAATCGATCGCTGTCAGAATATAATCTTCACATTCAAATAATTTTTCATTGATCATAGTACCTCCTAACCACTTAATCGTTAGCAATTACACACCTAATAATTGGCTGATGGATATTTTCTTTGCTTCAAAAACATTTCCAGTTACATCTAGAAATTCAATCCCATCCACACTTTCAGCCAGGTCTATCAGCTTATTGTTTAATTCAGAATCCTGGAAAATCTCTTCCAGATCTGCAAATAATACTTTTTCAAACATACCCTGACGCAAATCAGATTCCATTTCCTGAAATGCCAGGTTTTTTGAATTTCGAAAATCATAAATATCCATATATACCGCCACGAGCTTTTCTTCTACCATGTAACGGCGCACATAATCCAGACAGATAAATAAGCGTCGTTTTGCTTGTAAACTATAAGGTTGATCTTCCTGTAAACAACCTCTCAAATAAATTCCAAACGATTCTGCTGTACCTACAGCATTAAAATTAAGGTAATCTACTCGATGTGTATTGTTTTTCATCATACTGTTCAACATTGTGGGCCTCCTTTTCAGTCAGCCGGGCTATTATTCTTCTACCAGTAAGGCTTATGCCTGATCAATCAATTCTACTTTTTTACTCATCAGTGACTCCACTTATAAAAATCAGGTCACCGGTTTTTGCTACCCGTGACCTGATTCAAAAAGCAGAGGGAAATAAAAAGGCCACGGGGTTTGTCTACACCCGTGGCCGTCATTTAACTAAATCTGACTAACGACAAACAGGCGCATTACGACAAGGAGCGGAAACAGCACCACCAACAAAACTGGCTGCGCGGATTCTTACGACGATATTTGTATAGATTGTTTTGCTCATTTTTGCGCCTTCCTTTCTTTTAAGATAGTAACATTTTAACATTGGTTTTTTGTCTTTGTCAAGGTTTTAATAAAATTTTAATAATTACTAATTAATCCCCAAATCAACCCAACTGAAAACCTTGACGTCTAACAGGACTGAGATAAAATAAGTAAATCCGGGGCGGTGGCGGAATTGGCAGACGCAGAGGACTTAAAATCCTCCGGTGGTGACACCTTGTGGGTTCAAGTCCCACCCGCC
>DAOUGX010000148.1:0-4589 GCA_034428855.1 Anaerolineaceae bacterium
TCTTCTTCTGATTCAATCCAGGAGATTTCGAGGTCGATACTGGTGAATTCGGTCATATGGCGTGAGGTGAAAGAAGGATCAGCCCGGAATACGGGACCAATTTCAAAAACGCCTTCAAAACCAGAGGCCATCGCCATTTGTTTGTAGAATTGTGGTGATTGTGCTAAATAAGCTTTGGTTTCGAAGTAATTCAATTCGAATAATTCGGCACCGGATTCACTGGGGCTACCCATTAATTTGGGTGAATGCATTTCGATATACCCGCGTTCCACCCAGAATTCACGCAGAGCCATTTCCATGGTGGTTTGTGCGCGGAATAAGAGCAGGTTCTCGGTCCGGCGCAGATCCATAAAGCGCCAATCCAGACGATAATCCAATGCAGGTAAATTGTCTTTTTCACCAAAAGGTTCAAAAGGTAAAGGAGTCTCTGCCAGGTTTTCCACAGCTAAGGATTCCAGTTGAATCTCCAGACCACCCAGCTTGACCTGTGGATTGTCAATCACTTTACCACTTATCCGTAAAGCTGTTTCAGTGGTCAAAGTGGATATCAATTCAGCCAGTTTTTCGTCATTTGGTTTCCAGTGCGTAATCTGCACCATCCCGGTTTTGTCACGCAGGACAATAAACTGGATTTTTTTCTGATCACGTAATACATGCAGCCAGCCTTTGACCATGACAGACTGGTCGAGGTGTGCTCTCAAATTGCCAATGAGCGTTCGTTCCATAATGATCTCCTTCGTTCAAATCCGGTCATATATCCGGACAAATCTCGTAGATGTAGCATTTCCTCCAAAGTATATCTTATTGCCTCTATTTGGGCAAAAGGAAATTCTATTTAGCGGAAAGTTAAAAGCTGAAAGCTAAAAGAAAAATTTATACCTTCGTGATATACATTGCATAAAATTTTCAGTTGTGACTGTAAGCGGTGAGCTGTGCGCATTCCTTAACAGCTCAAACGCTCAATAGCTTAACAGCCGCACTTTGCGGTGACACTTTCCTTTCCAGTATTTCCCCCAGTATCTCTTTTATTTTGGTCTGATCTACTTTTTTGCGCCATTCAGCTGCGAAAGCTGCCATCAATAACTCATTCAGTTCTTCCTGAAGGCGAATGGCATCCCGTATGTTCCATAAGTTTTTTTCTTTCAGAAAACCTGCATGATCAAGAATCGCCTGGACAACCGCTTCAATACCCTGACCCTCAGTGGATACAGTTTTCAACACCGGTGGTACCCAGCGGTTATAAGGTTGGTCTGTTGGTGTGATGAGATTCACCGGTTCGAACGCCAATTCTCTATGATGAAAGCGATCAACTGCTGAAACCTGCCCCGATTTGGCAAATTCCAGGCTGGCACTTAATGCCCGCATGGTATTATCCACCAGGGGATGATCAGCTTTATTAACCACCAGAATATCCGCAATTTCCAGGATGCCCGCTTTAATGGCTTGAATATCATCCCCCATGCCGGGAGCTTCTACGACAACCGTCGTGTGTGCCAGACGAGCGATATCCACCTCGGATTGACCAGCACCTACCGTTTCAACCAGAATTAAATCAAACCCGGCCGCATCCAGTACCCGCACCAGGGCAGAAGTGGTACGGGCGATTCCCCCCAGATGTCCACGGGATGCCATCGAGCGAATAAATACCCCGGGGTCATCAGCAATATCACGCATTCGAATTCGATCACCCAGTATAGCACCACCCGTGAAGGGACTGGATGGATCCACCGCGACAATCGCCACTTTTTTGGCATCTCCCGTCGCTGGGTTTCGTAACAATCGTGTCAACTGGTTCACCAAGGAGGACTTGCCTGCCCCTGGGGACCCTGTTACCCCCACCAGATGGGCTTTACCACTGAACGGGAAGAGTGCATCTACAGCTTCTCTTCCAGCCAGGGTGTCGTTTTCAACTTCGGTCAATGCGCGTGCCAACGCCCGGCGATTTCCAGCCAGTACGCCCTGCACATCGACCGTTTTTTGCATCTTTACTCCTCAGCTTGCCCAGCGACAAGCCTTTGAACATCCTCAATCACCTGCTGGGTGGATGTCCCTGGACCATAAACAGCCCGCACGCCATATTCCTTCAAAGCAGGCCAGTCTTCCTCCGGAATGATACCACCCACAAAGACAGCCACATCCCCCAATCCTGCTTCTTTCAAGCTTTCCATAACCCGTGGAACCAATGTCATATGGGCTCCAGAGAGAATGGAAAGACCCACGATATCCACATCTTCCTGTAAAGCTGCGGTGGTGATCATCTGTGGGGTCTGGCGCAAACCAGTATAAATGACCTCCATACCAGCATCCCGCAGCGCTCTGGCGATCAATTTTGCCCCGCGATCATGCCCATCCAGACCTGGTTTGGCGATTAATACACGAATTTTTCGTTCCATGCAGTTCACTCCTGCTCATCTTCAAATTCTGTATTAATTATACCTGTTCAAAAACTATACGTACCGGGAATTAACTCCGCATTCCGTGGATCATTTAGCATGATTCTGCATGTGGGTTGGTATCAAGGGAGAACTATTGAATAATTTCCTATTGCCGGGCATCCTCTCCCACCAACTGCATGCTGACCTCCCACAAACGCCGGGCGAGATCATCATCCAGGGCTGCTTTTGAGGGTTGCACAATTTTTTTGTTGTAAAAATAAGCTCCACTGACGCCTGCGACTTCAGGTGAGGATGCCAGATAAATACTGGTTTGGGCACCCTGTTCCGGGGTTAACGCACCTCGTTGGGAGAGTTTTACAAATTGGGTCCATAAACCTTTCCCATTTTGACCGAAATTGGTGGCAACAAACCCGGGATGCAACACATTGGCTGTCACCCGGCTGCCAACCAGGCGTCGACATAATTCGCGCGTGAAGAGTATGTTCATTAATTTTGAGTTGCCGTATGCCGTCCATCCCAGGTAAATACCCTGCGAGTTGAGATTGTTGAAATTGATCCTGCCCATCGCATGTGCACCAGAGGAGACATTTACAATGCGGGCAGGAGCACTGGCTTTAATCAAATCGAGTAACAAATGGGCGAGATAGAAATATCCGAGATGATTGAGGGCAAACGTCATTTCAAAGCCATCCACACTGATTTGGCGGGTATTAAAATATGCCCCAGCGTTATTCACCAGCACATCCAGGCGGTCATATTTTTGTTTGAATTCATCAGTCACCCGGCGAATATCTGCCAGCGAGGATAAATCCGCAACCAGGCCGTCAACAGCACCTCCAGCCGGATTCTCAGCACGGATCTCCGCCACCACGTCAGCTGTTTTCTGTGGGTTACGACCCACAATCACCACCTGCGCCCCCATCTTGTTTAACGCCCTGGCAGTCTCTTTCCCGATCCCCGCCGTTGCCCCCGTCACCATCACCAATTTTCCATACATATCACTCTCAGTCATTCTCACTCCCTGTCAAGTTTGTAAAATAATTATAATGGAAACTGATAGTATCGTATAATGTTTGTATGATGTTGAAGAAAAGCTGAACTGGGATTGACAGGATTGTTTTTGAACTATGATTTTAATGATTTCATGATGGACTATGATAAAAATTTCAGAAAACCTTCATGATTCATCTAAATGGAAAAAATCATAGTCTGTCATAGTCATCCCCTGTAATCATTGTTCAGACATCTTTTGAACTTTGATTTTTTTGATTTCAAGATGTACTATGTTAGCGATCAAGAGAAAACCTTCATGATTCATCTAAATGGAAAAAATCATAGTCCATCATAGTCATCCCCTGTAATCATGGTTCAGACATCTTTCATATATAATCTTAAAATCATCACAATCAATGAGGAAACATCATGATAAAAGAAGAATATTTGTATTCAGACATTACAGAAAAAATCATAGGCTGCGCCATGACTGTCCATAATATCCTGGGTAATGGGTTTCAAGAAGTCATATACCAACGTGCCCTGGCAATCGAAATGGTTCTTCAAGGATTATCATTTTCCAGAGAATTAGAAATGCCTATTTTTTACCGGGATGAGGAAATTGGTACAAGAAGGGTTGACTTCTTTGTGGAAGAAAAAGTGATGGTCGAAATTAAAGCAGTCAGCGAGCTTAATAACACACATTTAGCACAAGCCATCAACTATCTGGAAGCATATAAAATGGAAGTTGGATTATTGATAAATTTTGGAGAGAATAGTCTAAAATTCAGGCGTGTTGGAGTTCCAATGAAGAAGAACAAATAGAACTATGATTTTAATGATTTCATGATGGACTTTGATAATCAAAGGTTCTTTTCCATAATTTTCACAATTGAAAAAATCATAGTCCTTCATAGTCATCCCCTGCAATCATGGTTCAGACCTTTCCTAGTACAATCCCCCCCACCGGTTCCAATACCACATCCCTCACATACCCATCCTTTACCACCATTTCGCCATTTGCCAGTACATGTCGTAGCACTCCTCCCTCGGGCAGCAAACCCTGCACATCAATATCCACATGGCGGGTCTCGCGTGAGCGATTCAGTACCACCAGCAATTTCTCTTCCCCTTTGCTGCGCACATACGCCAGCACATCATCCTGGGCGTAACACACCTTGAAATCTCCATCTCTTAAGG
>DAOUGX010000149.1:0-4810 GCA_034428855.1 Anaerolineaceae bacterium
GAGGGGGAGATCGGGTTGTATTTTTATAATGCTAGGTGGTATGACCCGGAGTTAGCACGCTTCACCCAGGCAGATACAATAATCCCTGAAGCGGGTAATCCTATGGCTTGGGATCGTTATGCTTATGTGAATAATAATCCTATTCGGTTTAATGATCCTAGTGGACATTGCCCTGAATGTCTGGTAATGGGTGGAATCATGGGGATAGGAGCATTAATCGGTTATGGCACTCAAGTTTATAACAACTTTCAAAATGGACTAACTGGATTCTCAGCTTTTTCAACCAATATTCAATTGGAACCCATTTGGAAAGGAGCGATCATTGCTGGAGGTGTTGCATTAGTTGGCACAGCAGTGGTAACAGCCATTTCGTCGATCGGTCCCACAGTAGGAGCAATCACTGGAATTGCTTGTGCTGATGGCGATTGTTCTAATGAAGTTAATACTGGAACTAATGTGGTTTATAGGATGATTGAAAATGGAAAAACAAAGTACATTGGAATTACCAATAATTATTACCGGAGAGCAGAAGAACACTTTAGAGCAAAGGGGTGGATAATTGAACCAATTCCTGGGTTGGAAAACTTAAATAGATTTGACGCAAAAGCAATGGAACAAGTATTAATAGAATATTACAAATTGAGTAATCTATATAATAAGATAAATAGTATCGCATCTACTAATATTATTTACAATGATGCTATAGAACGTGGCAAAGATATTCTAAATACGATTGGCTTTATTACTCAGTAATAGGAGATCATTATGGCAAAAGTTGGTCAGGTTTTTGAAATTCCGCTTTCAGGACAAAAAAAAGCATTTGGGCAATTTTTACGCAAAGATAAAATGGGACCAATGATACAGGTGTTTAATTTAATATCAAAGGACACACCAGAAATTAATGTAATACTGAATTCAGATCAAATGTTTCCCCCAATTTTCACAGGAGTAACAGCAGCATTAAGAAATGGTTTTTGGAAGGCTTTGGTTGTAACTCAGGTTAAATATTTTGAATACCCAGGTTTCATATCAAATTTTCATAACGAAAAAACTGGTACCGCAGGCATTTGGTTTTATTGGAATGGAGAAAAATCAATTCGACTTGGGAATGAATTACCCGAGAAATATAAAAACAAAGAATATCTCATGGTTTGGGACCCTCATGATGTAGTTCTTAGAATCGAGACAGGAGAATATCCATTTCCATATAAAGATCTTATTCGAAACAATAAATACACACCTCGTGAATAAATTTGATTATAGGTAAATTTTGATTCAATTTTTAATAAATGAGATGAATTGATAAGAATCTTGAACTTTAATAACAAAATATTTCTTGATAGATTGAATAATCTCACCTTTTAAATCAGCTTCACAAGCATAACACCGACCTTCACCCACACCCCAACCTTGTCTTTCACGGCGACATTTACCTCAAGCATGACCCCTATCGGTACCCTGCTACCGACCAACACCCCAACCACCAAACCAACCTCAACAACGACACCCGCCCCATCAAACCAGGTAATTTACAAGTATGATGGGGACGGTAACCTGGTCATGTCACAGGTGGGGAACACGATCACCTTATTTCCTAATGCATATTATGAAGTACAAGGTGCAACAGTACGCAAATACTACTTCGCTGGCTCGCAGCGGATAGCTGTTCGTGAGAATAACGAACTAACCTTCCTGCTGGTGGATCATCTGGGCAGCACGGTGGGGACGGTCAACAGCAGCGGAAACCTGGGCAGCCAGACCAGATACACCGCCTTTGGCGAGACCAGGGGAGTAGCTACCACCAGCACGGATTATCTCTACACCGGGCAACGGGCAGAGTCTGAGATTGGGCTGTATTTTTATAATGCCCGCTGGTATGACCCGGCGTTGTCACGCTTCATCCAGGCGGATACGATTGTGCCGCAGCCGGGAGATGTAAAATCTTATGATCGATATGCTTATGTGTATAACAACCCGATTTGTTTTACCGATCCGAGTGGTCATGCAATTTGTATGGATGACGGGTATTGTGGAACAGAAGGAAGTACCGGGTATTTAAAATATACATACCGTTCAGCGATAACAGAAGTTTACCAATGGCAATTGAAAGGTAGCTTCAAATTGGCTGATTTGAAGACTATTTATCAAGTAGGCAACAATATTCAAACCTATGTAAACGACTTAAATGGAGACGGGCTAAGTTGGATTCGAAAAAATTTGAGAGGCGCAACTTTTGTTAGTTTTGGTGGGTTTAAATATACTAGTTATGTAGGACCAGGTAATTATGTTTATATGCAAAAGGGTTTTCGAAGTTTGCCTGAAAGAACTGCTCTTATGCATTTGACGCATGAATTAGCACATGTTTGGGATAATAACAGTACCTCTTCTGGGCTAGGAACTTATTTTGGTGGTGGAATTTCCGATGAGCTTTATAAATTCGTCAGTGGAGTTGATAACTTACACAAGTTTATTCGATTTATAAATATTCAGCCTTTTTTATTTGAAAATAGTTCTTTATTAATTCGTAAAATTGATTTAGATGATAGATATAAAGGATATTATAAATATGGGAATGGGGCATCTGTTGATTATTTTGCTGATGCGTTTTCACTAGGAATTTATGCACCATCTCTGGTTCCAAATAAAGCCTTTTTATGGGTCAGAGCAATCATAAGTTTGGAAGTTAACCCATAAGTTAAGGAGGATGTGGGATGAAGAAACCAATAAAGACATGCTGTTCCATATTCCTATATCTTGCCCTAACTTTTTTTGTCATTGTTGGCGTTATCGTAGTAATACAACTTCACCAGACAGCAATGTTAAATTCAAAATGTGACCTGCCGTGCTGGCATGGAATAACAGTTGGTGAGACTCAGGAGGATGAAGCAATTAAAGTGATATCGAGCTTCTCAAAAGTTTATTATAAAATTTCCAACAATTATACCGATTTGTATTTTGGTAAAGTAGATGCAATTTATTTCCAAAGATTTCCCATAACTTCGTATTTACCAACTATGGGTGGCGATGTTTTCTTTAAAGAAAATGAAACCATCTACCTATCTGTAGGAGGGAATGTTGGTCTACAATTACATGAGGTGATTGAAAAATTTGGAGAACCTGAATATGTGTATATAAAACCAATAAAAGAATTTGTTGTACGTGCTCATTTATTTTACCCACAAGATGGTTTGATTTTCGTGGTCGGAAAGATAATAAATTTTCATAGTATTGAAAGTCATTCGTCAATAATGGGAGTAACTGTATTAAAACCTGAAGAATTTCAGGCATATATTATAGAGAGTCCTACATACCCAGTTAACGAGCCATTTGGATCAGTATTTGTACCGTGGAGTGGTTATGGTGAGTTGGAAGGAAAGTATTGGTTCCCAGGTGGCAAAGAAAATTATTAAGTTGTTTGCTAGTAGTACATTAATAATCAAAATATTCAGTAAGATTCTCATTTTCATTGACTTTCCCTGTCACCAGTTAGGACAAGCAGAACATCACCACAGCAACCTCAGTGTTCTATAGTAAGTAACTAACTTCGTATGCTCGCAATAGATTGCTGTTCTAGCCCACAGGCTGCTTCACAAAGAACATCCTACTAACCTTTCTGCTGGCAGATCACCTGGGCAGCACGGTGGGGACGGTCACCAGCAGCGGAAACCTGGGCAGCCAGACCAGGTACACCGCCTTTGGCGAGACCAGGGGAGCAGCCACCACCAGCACGGATTATCTCTACACCGGGCAGCGGGCAGAGGGGGAGATTGGTTTGTATTTTTATAACGCGAGATGGTATGACCCTTATCTTAACCGGTTCCTTACGGTTGATTCAAATTACTGGGTTGCAACTTCAGGAAAGGTGTTCTCGTCAACGACAGTCTACATATCTTTATGTGCTCAAGATAAAGTGTTTTCGTAAATAAATCAAAAGGCTGGCAATTTTTTTCGCCAGCCTTTTTAATTTGAGAAAATTTGGTGTTACAACGATCGCATTTCTCTGTCGTAGTTTTTACCCAGGAATCCCGGCACACGAGATTTTTTGAAGGTAAAGACCATCACCAGAATGGTGGCGAGGTAGGGTAACATTTGCAGGAATTGATACGGCAGGAAGCTGCCGATCACCTGCACACGGAATGCCAGTACTTCCACGGCTGAGAAGAATAAAGAGCCATATAATATGGGTAATGGGCTCCAGCCACCAAAGAAGGTTAAGGCAATCGCCAACCATCCACGTCCCATGGTCATACCTTCGGTAAAGGTACCGGCGTACACCATCGGTAAATAAGCACCTGCCATCCCAATCAGCATACCACCGATGATGGTACTCCAATAGCGCATCCTGGTGGTATTGATGCCCAGTGAATCGGCTGTCATTGGATATTCACCGACTGAGCGCAATTCCAGCCCTTTTTGGGTTCGGAACAAAAAGTACCAGAGACCAATGGAAACGATGACCGAAACATAGACCAGAATATTCTGATTGAAGAGTATTGGCCCAATAAATGGGATCTGGCTGAGTAATGGGATTTGAATTCCTTTGAGGGTTGGAATCAGAGGTGGTGTTAATGTGATACCAAGGATCAATTTTGGCAGCAACGTGGAAACACCCAACCCAATGAAAAAGAGTGCCAGCCCAATTACAAACTGATTCATTTTCAGGGAAGTGGTGAAGTAGGCCAATGCCAACCCAAACAGAGCGCCTGCCAACATTGCAACCACGATACCCAAAAATATACTTCCGGAATAGTAACTAACCAGGAATCCAACGGATGCTCCCACCAGCATGATGCCTTCCTGAGAGACGTTG
>DAOUGX010000150.1:0-1629 GCA_034428855.1 Anaerolineaceae bacterium
ACCGATTCAGAAATTCAAGATCATCTGGTTGAAATCATTTAAGAACACAGGGAAAAATGGCACGAATATACACACTCGTCAATCAAAAAGGTGGTGTAGGTAAAACGACCACTGCTATAAATCTGGGAGCTTATTTAGGATATTTTGGCCAACGGGTTTTATTAGTAGACCTGGATCCCCAGGCCAATGCCTCTTCATCGTTAGGTATTGACAAACAAATGGTCAAAAAAGGTACCTATGAAGTTTTAATTGGTTCCCAGCCAATCGCTCCACAAATTCTACATAATCCAAGATTAAAAATTTCTCTCCTACCATCATCACCTTCGTTAGCAGGTGCTGAAATTGAATTAATTGATCTGGATAATCGGGAATTCCTTTTAAAAAAAGCACTTACTCAAGTATCAGATCGATATGATTACATACTCATTGATTGCCCACCATCTTTGTCCTTGTTGACTGTAAATGGCCTGGTCGCAGCGCAATCCGGGGTAATCATACCAGTTCAATGTGAATATCTCGCGCTGGAAGGACTTGGTCAACTAACCCAGACCATCAAGAAAGTACAGGATTCATTATTCCCTGACCTAAAAATTAAGGGTGTTGTTTTAACAATGTATGACGGTCGCACTAGATTGGCCGTAGATGTTGTTAGTGAAGTTCAGAAATATTTCACCAGTCAGGTTTATAACACCATAATTCCGCGCAGCATTAGGCTGGCAGAAGCACCTTCCTATGGAACTCCAATTTCTGCCTTTGCTCCAGAATCTTCCGCAGCAAAAGCGTACGCTGCCTTAGCAAAAGAATTATTAGCACAAGACAGTATAATAATTCCAGATATTGATGAATGAGGTTCTAAATGGCGAAAAGACCAGGTTTAGGAAGAGGATTAGATGCATTAATACCAGGTTCAAAACCAGATGGTATCGATGTTCATAATCTCACATCAGAAGTTCCAATTGAAAAAATATTGCCAAATCCACATCAACCAAGAACGATTATGGACAATGAAGAACTTCAAGACCTGGCAAATTCAATATTGGAACATGGGATCATCCAACCATTGATAGTAATTCCTGCGAATGACCAGGATGAATATGTTTTAATTGCAGGAGAGCGACGTTTACGAGCAGCGAAAATTGCTGGTTTACAGACTGTTCCGGTCATTTATCGCCAGGCAACTGAACAAGAACACCTGGAATTAGCTTTAATTGAAAATGTTCAAAGGGCAAACCTATCACCACTGGAAACTGCAGATGCATATCAACAATTAAGTTCAGAATTTAATCTATCCCATGATGAAATTGCTAAACGTGTTGGCAAAAGCAGAGTTTCTGTAACTAATACCATTCGATTACTAAAACTTCCAGAAAAAGTTAAAGTTGCATTAGCCAAAAATTTAATTTCAGAAGGCCATGCCAGAGCACTTCTTGCATTGGCAACTCCGCAAGCACAATCTGCTGTTTTAGATATCATCCTAAAAAATAATTATTCCGTGCGTCAAACGGAAGAATTGGTAAAAAAATACACAGGTGATCGTGAAACAAAAACAACAAAAACTGCGAAGGATCCAAATGTTGTAGCTATTGAAGAACGCATTCAAGAAAAGTTGGGAATGCGTGTGAACCTGGA
>DAOUGX010000151.1:0-2564 GCA_034428855.1 Anaerolineaceae bacterium
CAATGGGATTCCAAAAAATATTACTTTTCATATCGTGATATAAAAACCAATATCTCAACCCGCAAAATTAAAGTATTAACAACTCCCAAAATCGGTTTAATAAACGTTGAAAAAAAATTCCCATTTCCCAAAAGATTATCCATACGGATAAATACCGCTCCAGAAGTGTCAAAAAATGTGCTTATCGAAATTACTGGGTGGCTTAATGGACAACCAATGCATGAAAAAATCCAGACAAGAGATTTCCATTGGAATCCAACATCTGGCATAACAACGTCAACGAACAATTACGATGAAATGTTATCAGTAAATGTCATTAATCTTCATTATGATGCCAAATTAGAAATATCAACCTGTAATTTTACCCAAATTGATTTAACGAATTTTCTCCCAATTATTGTAAAAAAAGCAAACCCCTCAAAAATCAATCAAATGATAGATCATTGGATCCATAATCACTTGCTCGGTAAATTCGGATTACGGTTGATCCCCAAAAATGATTTATCGAATGAAGGAAAACTGACTAATGTGGTTGACCTTCCATTAAATACGATGATATTAATTGGCCTGATCGAAAAAAATTATTTCGGTCTGGCAGAAAATATTTTTACAAATTTATTCAAAGTTGTGATAAAGAATTTGCGAACTCACAAGAATTTCTATAAACTATATGATGCTGATACCGGAACTTGTACAGGTGAATATAATATAATTAATGGGATGATACCTATAAAAGTCTTTGTGAGACTTTTAGGGATACAACGATGGAATGATCATGAACTTGTGTTATCTGACCCAAGCGTATTTAAGGAAGAAATAAAAGTATATTATCGAGGAATGAGTATTATTTGCACTCAAAAAGGTCACACTATCATTACTTCTGACGGAAAAAATATCGATTTGATCAGTAAAGATACCCAACCAGTAAAGATCCCAACATTTATTAGAAAGGATCAATTATGAATCCCGAAATGACAACTCCAGACATTCTTTTGATGGCTGTTATTCAGTCTCAGGATGTAGATCATGCAGAAAACGCTTTGGAAAAATTAGACATCCATATAACGAGATTAGCCAGCACAGGTGGTTTTTTAGGTAGAAGAAATGCCACATTGTTTTTAGGCTTACCTGCAGAAAAAGAAGAAATTATCCTGCAGACGTTAAAAAAGACTTGCCGTCAAAGGGTTGAATATATCGCGGTTCCATTGGAAAGCGCTCCTTTACCTCTCCCTGCTCCAACCCCTATTACGATCGGTGGAGCCAATATTTTTACATTAGAAGTTGAACATTTCGAGGAGATATAACCATGAAAATGATAATTGCCATCGTTCGTGACAGAGATACAAATCCGATATCGACAGCATTAACCTCTGAAGAGTTCCGAGTAACTCATATTGCTTCTACAGGAGGGTTTCTGAAACGTGGAAATTCGACTTTATTTATTGGCGTAGAAGATGAAAAGGTAAATCATGCACTGGAAGTTATTCGCAATAATTTAGAACCAGCGGATGATCCTGGACAAAAAAGAGCGACCATATTCGTCTTAAATGTCAACCACTTTACACATTTTTAACAAAAATTTCATGCCTGTTTAGATCTATTGATATATGTCATGTTTCCAACATTGTTTGAATTAAAGATTTGTATTGGCATGAAAAATGTAATATAACAATATCATTATTAAATTATAAGGAGAGCGGATTATGAAGTTTGCAGATGCATTTACCTTTGTGTTTCAAGATCCAGATTGGTTAAAGAAAACCATCATACCTGGATTGGTCGGATTGCTTATCCCAGTGGTTGGACAGCTGGTTTTACTTGGATGGGCATTAAAAGTAACTTTAAATGTGGTTAGAAACAACCCTAATCCACTCCCGAATATGGAATTTGGTGCTGATCTCGGGCGTGGTTTTAAAGCCTGGGTTGTTGGACTGGTGTATTCCCTGCCAATGTTAATATTTTATTTGCCTATTATTATTTTGACAGTAATCGCAGAGAATAGTGGAGAACAATCGATGGCAGCAATAGTTGCCATTGCTGGTATTTGTTTCGGATTTTTGATGTTATTGTATGGAATTGTTATGGGATTAATGCTACCTGCTGCGTATGCCAAAGTTGCAGTTGAAGACACCATTGGGGCTGGGCTTGCATTTGGAGAAATCTTCAAGATGGTAAAAAGTAACCTGGTAACTTATTTGCTTGTTCTGGTAGGGACTTTAGCAACCAGTTTCATTGCCTCATTAGGATCGATTGCCTGTGTAGTAGGGATTTTCCTGACGGTTCCTTACTCATTTGCAATTATGGGCCATTTTTATGGGCAAGGATATTTGGAAGCAAAAGCTTTAAAAACAATGTAATTATTTGAAAAGAAAAAATCCCTTAAGAATTTTCTTAGGGGATTTTTTTATTCATGGAATTCTTCTACCTGATAAATAGAAACATCAAGAATTTTTGATTTCCAATGATCATTTCTTACACCCATCTTTTGACATAAATGCGAAAGAAATTCCCGAGGTTCTGGTAATTGGTCCCATACTTGAGGTAAAAAAGTAGCTTTTAGGAAG
>DAOUGX010000152.1:0-1858 GCA_034428855.1 Anaerolineaceae bacterium
TCTCGACCGAAAGGCTCTCGTTCCATTTCTTCACATATTGAAAAAAGTATTGGGATTCACGGTGTCAAAGCCGGTCTGATGTGGGAGTTCTTACCAAAGTCAACGATTTATGACTTCAATTTACTGGCAACCGCAATAAAAAAAGTACCAATATCAGTGACGTCTCCCCGCCCATTGAGTGAAGCAATCAGTACAGCTGGAGGAGTCTGTTTTGAAAATCTTGACAATCACCTGATGATAAAAAAACTCCCCGGTAATTTTGTTGCCGGAGAAATGCTGGATTGGGAAGCACCAACAGGGGGGTATTTACTCACCGCTTGTTTTTCCACAGGATATGCAGCAGCAAGGGGTGCAATAAGTTGGTTATTCCCCCATAATTTCTGAGCGTTAACGTCTAAACATCATTACCAATTTCGAGTACATAATTTGATTTGTATTATAGAATCAAAGTATTGAATATTCAGTGGAGGTTGAAACTCGTTAACAAAATGAGTCATGGTATTGAGTTTCAATAATTCCAATTCAGGTAGAAAAGGAGTCTAGTATGTTAAAGGAATTTAAAGCATTCGCGATGCGTGGAAATGTTATCGACCTGGCCATTGGTGTGATCATTGGAGGAGCATTTGGGAAAATCGTCTCTTCATTTGTTGCCGACGTAGTTATGCCACTCATAGGATTATTACTGGGAAAAGTTAATTTTGCTAATCTTTTTGTTAATTTAGGACCGGACAAATATGCTACCCTGGCAGCTGCGCAGGAAGCCGGAGCACCAACGTTGAATTATGGCGTTTTCATCAATGCAATTGTCGACTTTGTAATTGTCGCATTTGTAATATTTTTGGTGGTGAAAGGGATCAACAAATTACAGAAACCTGCCCCAGCGGCAGCACCAACAACCAAAAAATGCCCGTTTTGCTTCACGGATATTGCCATTGAAGCCAAACGTTGCCCCAACTGCACTTCACAGCTCGAGTAAATTAAATATTTAGACAATCTTAATCAAAAAAGCACCAATAGGATAAGATTCTTAAACAGATTCTTCCTATTGGTGTTTTAATTTCTCCAGAACCGGAGGCAGCTGAGAAAACGAGTCGATTTGGATATATCCTTCGGAGTGATCATTCGTTTCAACAACTTCATGTGCCCAGGTAAAGCGGTGTGGTATGTACACGCCAAAACCCCCAATTTTTACTACTGGTAATATATCTGACCGGAGGGAGTTTCCTACCATCAGGAATTCACCTGGCTGGATTTGATGGCGTTCCAGAATTTTGGTGTACGTGTGTTCCATTTTGTCACTGACAACCTCATATGCTTTAAAGAAATTTTCCAGTTTAGAATTTGTCAGTTTTCGTTCCTGATCAAGGATATCACCTTTGGTAATAACCATTAATTGATAGTCATGTTTTAAAATCTCCAGGGTATCCAATACACCTGGCAATAATTCAGCAGGTTTCCTGAGCATCGTATGCAGATGATCCAGAAGGATGTTAATTTCCTTGCTGCCAACTGCACCATCACTCAAATAAATGGCAGTTTCAATCATGGATAATCCAAAGGCTTTGATGCCATACCCATACCAGGGCATATTTTTTGTTTCAATTTCCAATAACATCGCATCAACAATTTCCGCGCTATGATACGAGGATAGGATCGAAGCTAATTTCTCTTGTCCTTCATGATAATAGCTCTCATTTTCCCAAAGGGTATCATCTGCATCAAATCCAATCCATCGAATCATCATACCATCCTGAATAGTTTTGGATACTTATCGCACGAAATTATTTTAACCCTGACGTTTCAAACGGGCTGGTTTTCCATTAAATTCCAGGCGTTTCAACTTATTAATTACCTGATC
>DAOUGX010000153.1:0-1582 GCA_034428855.1 Anaerolineaceae bacterium
ATACGGTCTAACAGCAAACGAACAGCTCGGTCTGCGATTGCTGGAATTGGCTGTGCAATGGTAGAAAGGGCCGGTTGCGTAAATAACGCCAGCTCAATATTGTCATACCCAATGATGGAAATATCATCCGGAACCGAGAAACCGAGTTCATGCACAGCCCTTAATGCACCGATTGCCATCAGATCATTACAGGCGAAGATAGCATCAGGTTTTGTGGGTAATGAACATAATTCTTTGGTTGCCTGATAACCAGAAGGGGGATGGAAATTGCCGCTTTTGATTAAAGTGTGGTCAACTGCCAGATTATGGTCGTGCAGGGTTTGCAGGTAACCATCAAATCTGCGGGCGCTGGGGGTAATGTTGGAAGGCCCTCGAATGATAGCAATTTTTTGGTGTCCCGTCTCAATCAGGTGTCGTGTTGCCAGATATCCGCCCTGAAAATTATCACTGACGACTGAATCCACTTCCATCTGGTCGAGGAGACGATCAACCACCACCGCTGGGATACGCCGATCCACCAATTCTTTCAAGGATGCAATGTCATCACCGCAGGCCATAAAGATGATGCCATCCACCTGCTTGTTGATTAATACTTCGGTATAGCGCCGTTCCTTTTCCGGGTCGTTGTTGTTATTACAGAGAATGGTTGAATAGGCTGCTTCGAAGGCTTTCTCTTCCATGATACGAGCTACTTCGGCAAAATACGGGTTGGCAGAATCCGGCACCATCAATCCAATGGTATGAGTTTCACCCCGCCGTAGTGATCTTGCCAGTGTGTTGGGACGATAATTAAGTTGTTGCATTGCAGAAAGGACCCGTTTTTCTGTATCCTGCGAGACAAAACGAGTCTGGTTAATAACATGCGATACTGTGGTGACCGAAACGCCAGCTTTATGAGCGACTTCCCTTATGGTTGCCATATCCAAAGCCTATTTCTTAGGAAAACGTTTGCGCAAACGATTGCTTATAGTGTAGCATAGCAAAACCGCCAAGTCAATGATCACCATCACATACTTGTCAGACAAAATTCCTGATTTAAATGATTTTTCTCCAGAATCTTCTATAATCAAAAAGAACCAAATTCGAAGGAGAAAAACCATGCAAGATTATTTCATAAAATACCAGGATTTTGTTGGATTTAATCCGGATAAATTCTTCAAGAATACACTTGCTCAATCGGAAAGATTGATGCTGGGTTTAAATTGCCTCGAGCCAGGTCAGGAGCAAGCGGTACATGAACATAGCCATCAGGATAAGTTTTACTTTGTGCTGGAAGGACAAGGATTTTTTACAGTCGGGGACAGGCAAAGAACTGCCTCCTCTGGCACCCTGGTATGGGCACCAGCCGGTGTTCCCCATGGTGTTGCCAATCAGAGTGCTGAACGTTTGGTGATCTTGATGGGGATAGCACCTGCTCCCCAAAAAGGTTAATATTTTCATTGAATTTCAATCTCTGATATAATTTAGAATATTTATTCTATTATTATGATTAATATCAACCAACACTCATTTGTGCATTTGCATGCGCTTTCCTATTACTCCCTGATGGAAGGGCTGATTTCCCCTGAGGAGTTGGTGCAAA
>DAOUGX010000154.1:0-3428 GCA_034428855.1 Anaerolineaceae bacterium
GTCCATATCAAGGTTTTGGGCTAATAATTCCTGGACATGGATTGGCATTTTTTTATCGACAATCAAACGAATCACTTTTCCGAAGCGACGGTTGCGGACACTCTCTTCCATCACTTCCAGTAAGTCGGCAGCTTCCAATTCCTGGATTTCAAAATCTGCATTGCGTGTGACATGGAATGGATGAACTTCCAGAATTTTCATGCCCGGGAATAAGGAATGAATATTCTCTTTTACCAGATTACTCAGCCAGATGAAATAATGATGCCTGGGCGTGGAGCCATCACGGCGATATCCCCCGGAAGAACGTTTGATAGGTACCAATTGGGGCAATGAAGATGGTACTTTCACCCGGGCAAAATGCTCCTCTTCTTCCTCATCTTCGATTGAGACAGCCAGATTTAGACTTAAGTTGGATATATGCGGGAATGGATGACCGGGATCAAATGCCAGTGGTGTGAGGGTTGGGTAAACGACCTCCTCGAAATAGCGATTTACAAATTCGCGTTGTCGTTCGGATAATTGTTCATAGGAGAGAATGTGAATGCCATTTTTTTCCAGTAACGGTAAGATGGTGTTGTGCCAGTATTCACGGCTTTCAACCATGAGTTTGTTGGCTATTTTGCGAATTTCTACCAGTTGCTGATTGGGTGTAAGACCATCTTTGGTTAATGAATACACACCAGCATCACGTTGCATGACCAATCCGCCCACTCGCACCATAAAAAACTCATCCAGATTAGATCCCAAAATGGACAGGAATTTGACTCGTTCCAGAAGCGGGTTGCGTTCATCCATGGCTTCTTCCAGAACGCGCCGTTGAAATTCCAACATACCCAGTTCGCGATTAATATAAAATTTGGGATTATCCAGATCATCAATGATGACAGGAGCATCGAGAGGTGGGCTGATCATCTCCTCAGTCATTTTTCTTCCCCTTTCTGACTTTCCTTAGAATCAGGTGTTTTTCCGAAACTGCCGGTCACAATCAGCAGAATTCCTAACGCCAGAATGGAAATGAGCACAATTCCAATCACTTTATTTTGAAACAGACCATTAACCGCTGCATTGGATGATTTCTGTTCTTGAGGAGTGGGTGATGGTGACTGTAAAACAGGTGTGTTGGTTGGTCTGGCCGTGGCTGTTTTCGTCCGGGTAGGCTGCAAAGTGGCTGTTACGGTGGGATTTTGCTGAGAAGCAGCCACAGTAGGTGAGGAATTTGTACTTACCGGTGTACGAATGGCTTCAAAAACCAATAATTTCTGGCCGGCATATATGGTAGGGTCGTTTGGGTTTAAATTATTGAGACGAATCAGTTCGTCAATTTTTGTATCGTAGGCAATGGCAATACTCCATAATGCCTGGCCAGGTAATACTTCATGAATAATTGCACCACTTTCGTTGGGTGTTACAGTCTGTACTGGCATGATCAATTGAGAAACGGATGGTGTACTGGTACTGGGGTTTGCCAACTGGGTTGGATTCGGTGTGTATTGAGCAGTTCCTGATGTGTATGCAGCATGAACAATATACCAGGTACGGTCACCATATTGATAAACACCAGCACCAATATGAACATAGCTGGGATTGGCTGAAGGATATTGGTGGGATTCATCGCTCCACCATTGTGCAATTGTATCAATCGAAACGGGGCCGATCGCAAAATTTTCGGTGGCAAATACTTTTGCGCCACCTCCATATCCATAGGACGCAATCCGACCGCTGACATCGCCTATATGCGACCGTAAACCATTTACAGCCATATAGACTGCAGTATCATACGCGGTTGACATGAGAATAGGATCAACGACCAACGGTTGATGACCATAACCAACCCGCCAATTGTTGACCAGGGTGATAAGATCATCAGCAGTAATGGATTGTGATGTAGCAGCCTGTGTGGGAGTGATTTGCACAAAGCTAATGAGAAGAATCACCATCAAGACAATGGTAAATATTTTTTGTTTTATATTCATAAATAGTTATTATACCGAATCAATATAAGAGTCAACCCCCCATGGAGAAACTGCTCGCTATTTAACAAAGATTTTGCTTATTTTGATTTGTTAAGTACTTGAAAGTACGACTTTATGGTTAACTTGCCCAAAATGATAAAATTGTAGATAATAATCAAGAAAACAATTAATTAGATTGGGTAGGCAAATATGTCATCAAAAATGCTTTATGAAGCAATTGCCCTCATCCGGGCGTCGAAATTAGATGAAGCACGCAAGATGATTTTTGAGATCATCCGGAATGAACCCACCAATGAAATGGCCTGGATGTGGCTGGCTGAAACGCTTTCATCAGATAGTGACAGAATGAAAGTATTAGTTGCCTGTCAGATGGAAAATCCGAGTAGCAAAATTACCAAAATGGCTATTCAGAAACTTCAGGAAAAAATCGATTTAGAAGCTGAAAAAACAGCTTTTGTTCCTCCATTTAAAGAGGGTGTGACTTTTGATCCATCCATGCCGGAACGGACAGGCCATACAGGGGCTATCATTGGTTTTGATGGGTCGTTCATTGTTTCCGAGGTTGCCGATTTTGATGATGTAGTGGATTTGCGTCGGGATCAGGAAGAGGTCTCTCCGTTCAAGGAGGAACCAAATGTTGAAGCAACTCCAGTACCTTCTCAGGTATTTGTGGAGGATGTTCCGGAACGGTCTGAATCATCGGCCTTCTTTTTCGATGAGGAAGCCAATGAAAACCCTCAAAAAGAATTGGAATTTGAACCTGATCTGACCAATCTGTTTGAACATGAAAAAATTGAACTTCCAGCTGAAAAAGCTTTTGAATTTGATGAAGACTTTAAATTTGATCAGGACAATGAGAGTGATCGACTTTCAGAAATCTTTGACCGATCATCGGATACTGGCAAACCTGACCAGGATGAAGAACTGTCAGCTTTTGATTTAGGTTTTTTGGATGATACCCCTACCCAGGTGAATCCGCCACAAAAAATAGATGAAGATACAGATCGAATTCGTACATTAATGCAGGAAGATGATCTGGTGGAAGACCATGTCATCAAAAGTGGTGTCGATGAATTTGAAAACAGACGCAAAAAAAAGGATCGTAACCTGATCATCCTCATCTCTGGCTTATTTATTTTGATCGCAATACTATGTATCGCTGCTGTATATGTAATTTTAAATTACTCCAAATTGACCGGGAAAGTTCCGTCCATCACTGCAACACAGGCACTGGTTGTTCAACCCGAAGTAATTCCTACGGAAACAACCGCACCAATGGCCACACGCACCTCACTTCCGACTCCAACGCCCACAACCATTCCGACAGCAACGCCTCTGGTAGCGCTCAGTGATAAATCCATCAACGCTGATAATGCCGGTTCATTACAAGTTAAATTGACAAGTGAATATCAGGTTCCTCTGGTTACTTCCCTGGATGGTAGCCGGGTGGCAATT
>DAOUGX010000155.1:0-3890 GCA_034428855.1 Anaerolineaceae bacterium
ATCTTCAAAAATACTTAAATCCTGCTGGCTGGTTTTCTTTAATGCTGCTAACTGCAACTGGCATGTTTCAAATGAGCGCACATCCATCCTATCAAGGTTTTATGGCGATTGATAATGAATGGGCTGTTGCATTGTTTGTAAAACATATCTTTATTGTAATAATGGTTCTAACAATGGGTAATTTGACCTGGTTTGTATTACCTGGTTTGAAACGATTGGCATTAAAACAATCCATTGGAAAAGAAATTAATCCAGCAGAATTAACTCATTTACGAAACCGTGAACGTATTTTACTTTGGATAAATTCAATATTGGCAATTTTTGTTTTAGTGTTCACAGCCTGGGCAAGATCAGTTTCATAATTTCAGAAATTTCAATTTGTTCAAGTAGATCCTGATTTGATTGTTCTGGCCAGGAATTTATTTTTCAGGTTTTGCTACCAAATCGTGAACAAGTGCATCAGTCACTTTGACGGAAACGATTTCACCAATTGACAAATTTCCTTCGATAAACACTAATCCATCAATCTCAGGCGCATCTCGAAATGACCTGCCGATGGAAATTCCTTCATTGTATCCTTCCACCAAGACGGAAATGGATTTACCAACCCACTTCTGGTTTTTCTTTAATGAAATACTCTCCTGTAAATTCATCAAACGTTCCAATCGACTTTGTTTTTCCTCTTCGGAAACAGGATCACCTAATTGTTCGGCGTGTGTGCCGGTTTCTTTAAAATAAGTAAAAGCACCAACATGATCAAATTGCATTTCGTCAATAAAATCTAATAGAGTTTGAAATTCTTTCTCTGTTTCCCCGGGAAATCCAACAATAAAGGTTGTTCGTATGGCCATTTCAGGATTTGCATTTCTTAGTTTTTGGATAGTATCTCGCACTGATTTCATGTTCGATGGTCGGCGCATACTCTTTAGAATTTTTGGATCAGCATGTTGTAAAGGAATATCCAGATAAGGCAGGATTTGTTTGCGAGTTCTGAACACTTCGATCAAATGGTCAGTGACGACCCCGGGATATGCATATAAAATCCGAATCCATGGAATCTGGGGAATTTGATCTGTAATTTTTTCTAATAAAGTAGCCAATCCATCCTTTATTCCGATATCGGAACCATAATCAGTTGTATCCTGCGCGATTAATATCAATTCTTTTACCCCTAAGGATGCGAGTTGGCGGGCTTCTTCTACTATAATATCCACTGGTCGACTGACTTGAGTCCCCTTGATTAATGGAATGGCACAATAAGCACAGGCACGACGACAACCATCGGCAATTTTTAGATATGCATTACTCCCCTGAATTGCTGCTCTAAGAATACCATGCTCATCTTTCCCCATCGTGGGTGAGTCCGGAATATGATAACGAGCTTGATTGGGATTCTTTCGTAAGTCCTGAATGAGTTCTAAAATATCCATCCAGCGCCTGGTTCCAATAATGCCATCCAAACCAGGGACCTGTTCTGCAACCATTTCCCGATAACGTTGAGTCAGACAACCCGCTGCAATTAAAAGTTGTCCTTTCTTTTTTCTCGATGCGAGATTTCGTAATTCAGAAATGGATTCATCACTGGCTGGTTTTATGAACCCACAGGTATTTACAATTAAAATTTCTGCCTGATCAGGTTTTTCAACACCTCTAAACCCTCCATATGTTAAAAGGTTAGCAATTGAATCAGAATCAACAAGGTTTTTAGAACAACCTAAAGACAATAAATAGTAAGTTTCTTTTTTAATAGGTTTCATGGGATTAATTGAGTCACTGTAGGGGTTCTGGTTGGAGGTGGAATTGTTGGCGTGGATGACGGTTGTAGCGTAGCACTTGGTTGGGCAGTTTGTGAAGGTAAAGGAGTAAACCTTGGGGTAGGTGTGATTATTCCGGTAGATGAGTTAAAAACTATCGATTTTACTTCGCCAACTTCTCCAATCAATCCGATTGGGTTCAAATTGTAATAAATTTCCAATGCAGCAGCATTACCAGTCAATAATTCAACGGATGAACTTCCAGAAAATTCATAAGCATTTCCCGGTATCGTTCGCCCAGTGAAAACATTTTCTCCATCCACATCAACTTTTAAATAAGCCCTTTGTCTGGCAATTATATACACCTGAACTGGTAATCCTGAGAGTTGTGGGGCGGTTTCGTTTTCGCCTTCTCCTTCAGGTAATGCAGCATTGATCTCTACGGAAACAGTGTTTGTTGGTTGTAAAACGATTTCTGTTGAAATG
The DNA here is from genome assembly GCA_034428855.1 of Anaerolineaceae bacterium. Lineage (GTDB taxonomy): Bacteria > Chloroflexota > Anaerolineae > Anaerolineales > Anaerolineaceae > UBA6170. The sequence continues at coordinate 2,241 of DAOUGX010000155.1, forward strand.
ATCGTCTCGAGAATTTCCGGAGTATTCTCCAGAAGAATATCAGAAATGGATGGTGGTTCGATTTCATTTCCATCATTTTTATTTCCACTAATATTGGCCGCTCCCCATAATATAAAAATAAAAAGTCCAATAATTAATCCTGAAGTTAATAATAAATCTGTGGTAATAAACTTTAACCATCCAACTTTTTTTATTTCAGGTTTTTGATATGCCAGCTGATTGTCAGCACCAATTTTATGCGGGGCATAGCTTTCATTCCGACGAGTTTGCAGTGCTTCTGCAAATTGATTCATGGTTTGGTCAATATCGAGATTGAGGAAAGTAGCGTAGTTATTTAGCATTCCTCTTGCCTGAGGGATGGAGGGAAGTTTTTCAATTGCGCCACTTTCCAACGCCTCTAAATAATGAGGTTTTATACTTGTGAATTGTTCAATATCTTCTGTGGATAAATTTAATTGTTTTCGCTGGTTGTATAATTTCTCACCAATGGAAACGAACAATCTTTTGGATAATGGGATTAGACCAGCAGGTTCAAGTTTTTCATTAATTTCAATTGCTTCAGCTCCATGATAAATCTTATCTTCAAGGGCTGAAAGTTCCGGCTCAATTGAAATACCTTCAAATTGTTTTTCAGATTCTTTATCCTGGCCTTCTGCTAATTCAGCTAAAGTAGGAATTTCTTCTTGTACTAGATCGATATTCTTCTCTACTACTAATTTTTCAGGATGTGCCCAGGCTGAAATTACGATTTCTTCATCCAGACTTAAAAATTGAGCATAAATTCTAAGGTAACCTTTCCCTTGAGTTCTGGAAGGCAATTTTTCGAGTTGATTATTTTCTAAAGCGAAAAGATAGTGCTCCCGAATTTTTGTCTGGTAAGCAGCTTCAGCAAGATTGAACCCTTTTTCTTCACGGGCTTTTTTGAGGAATTCACCTAATGTCATTAACATTCTTATAGTTTAACAAACGACCGGCATGTCAACAAGGGTTTGAAATGCCGGCCAGTTTTTATTGAAAAAATTTGATTATGGAATTATTCGTCAACTTCAGTTTCTGTTGAAGTTTCTACCGGAACTTCTGCTTGTTTTACACTTTCAGTTGTCACTGATTCACCTTCTCGGTGAACAATGATTTTAATTTCCGGTACCAAATCTACTGTCAATCGAATTCGGGCAATGTGTTCACCCAGATTGCGGATTGGTTGTACTTCAATTTGACGACGATCAATGGTTGTTCCTAATTTTTTATTGATGGCATCTGCGATCATTTGATGAGTGATGGAACCGTAGAGCTTGCCTGTCTCACCAGCTTTACTGGGGAAGGTTAAGGTTAATTTTTGAACCAGGGCAGATATACCGCTCATTTCATTATTTAAGACAGCTCGTCTTTCATCTGCTCTCTTTTTAATTTGTTCAACCTGTTTTAATGCACCTGGAGTTGCCAAAACGGCAAAATTCTGAGGAATTAAGAAGTTTCTACCATAACCAGCAGCAACTCTTTTAACATCCCCAGCACGACCTAATTTGTAGACATCTTTTAATAATAATACTTTCATTTTTCTAGCCCTTTCTTAGTTTTTTTCAAGCGAAGGGTACAACGCTTGAAGCGACCGAATTCTATCAGACGGATGACTTCATGTCAAATGGATTT
>DAOUGX010000156.1:0-1556 GCA_034428855.1 Anaerolineaceae bacterium
TATTCCTCCATTAGTTGGTTGGGCATCTGTTACAGGAGGATTAAATATACCTTCATTGTTTCTATTCGCATTAATATTTTTATGGACACCTCCACATTTTTGGGCTCTTGCACTTGTTCGAAAAAATGATTATGCCAGAGCAAGCGTTCCGATGTTACCTGTGATAAAGGGAGAGAAAAATACGAGATTGCAAATTTTAATTTATACAATTCAACTCGTTTTATTAACTATATTGATGCCAATAATCGGAATTGGAGGTTCTATTTACTTACTGTTCGCAATTATTTTAGGACTCTGGTTGCTTCATACAGCCTGGCAAGTATTTAAAAAAGAGGGGAATAAAATTGCATTCAAAATGTATCGATATTCAAGCATGTATCTGGCTTTCATTTTCCTGGCATTGGTTATCGATGTCTTAATATAAAAATTAAAAGAGAGAACTTTTCCATACAAGTTCTCTCTTTTTATATTTCCAGTTCAATTTATTGAAGTTTTACCAAAACTTTTCCTTCACCCCAAAGTTCTTCAAGGCGATAGTAGTTTCTTCTTTCTTCAGAAAATAAATGTACGATGACATCACCTAAATCCAGCAAAACCCAACCATTTTCACTATTTCCTTCTGGCGAAGAAGAAATCCTGAATTCTTTCTTAACTTCCTCCCGGACAGATTTTGATAACGCATCCAACATTCTATCACTTGTTCCAGTGCAAAAGACAAAAAAATCAGTGAATGAAGCTATATTTTGAACGTCAAGCAGTAATATATCTTCACCTTTTTTCTCATCCAATGTATTAACAACAAATTTTGCTACATCGATACTATTCAGATTTCACCTCTTAGAATATTTTTTGTTCATTCTAACACATTTCATTTTTATTCTGTTTGTAAATGAAATGTTTCAAGTGTTGAATAAATTGGCCCGGATGAAGTTAAAACACTTTGGTAGATACAATATTTATCAATTAAAAATGAAATAGGTTCAAGATCGCGGTTATTATTTAATTCTTGTTTAATTCGTTGATAATGTTCATTCTTAATGCCAGGCTTTGTCCTTGCAATTGTTAGATGAGGAGTAAAAGGTTTATCATCCCTTTCAATATTGAATTGATCAACCCCTTCTTCAATGGATCGATGCAATTTTAATAAATTCTCGTGGGATGATAATCCTATCCAAATGACTTGAGGTTTATAGATGGATGGAAATGCTCCGATCCGATTGATCTGTAAAATAAAAGGAGAAATCTTTCCAACAGATTCAAAGGAGTTCCTCATTTTTTGGAGATTAGGTCTGGAAACATTCCCCAGGAATTTTAATGTTAAATGAACATTATTGGCTTGTACCCATTTGATTGGGCTTTCTGGTAATTTTTTTTGAAGGACATATATTACTTTAGATAAATAATCAGAGACCTCGGATGGTATTGGAATTGCAATAAAAGCGCGTATTTCGTCTACATGGCTCATTCGTTCTCTTTGACCTCAACCGATATTGTTTTCTCACCTGATTTTTCAAAAAATAGTGATATTTCAAATTGATCTCCTGAGTTGAGATCCT
>DAOUGX010000157.1:0-1672 GCA_034428855.1 Anaerolineaceae bacterium
AAGTGATATGATATATTTAACTTTGTATTACAAAGTACACTGAATGACAATTATATATTGTTCACAAATTGGAGGACCATATGTCCAGTATGAAATTGGAAAACCTCAGAAAAAATATTTATCAGACGTATTATTCAGATGGTGTCTGGGATATCATCCTAGGATTAACCCTCTTGTCATTTGGGTTAGGTGTTTTAATCAATAAAAATTTCTGGTCTCTTTTTCCTATTATCGTCGCCCTACCGCTCGTCCTAAAACGATCGATCAGCGAACAGAGGATTGGCACATTAAAGTTTAAGCAATCTGAACGAAGATGGTTGATGGTGTTTTATTTTGGGTTCATTTTAATTGTATTAGGTTTTGTTCTGCTCTTAGGGATCATCAATCCCAGTGGGGTTGGGATTGTGAGTTGGTTAACACAAAATTTATTTATGTTCATCGGGCTCATGATTGCCATCATTCTCGGTTTGGCAGGAAGGTTCATCCATTTCAACCGATTGATTATTTATGGTATTTGGATTTTTATTTGCTTTGCTTTTGCTGGAAGAATTATCACCATTGGCCAAGCACTTACCGGATCAGGCTTATTGATAACAATTTCCGGGATGATGGTTCTGCGACAATTTATCAAAAATCATCCAAAAATTATTCTTCCGGAAGAAGCTACAGAGGAGATTGCATGATCGAAAAAAACAGTGAAATACATCAATTACATCAGCCTTATTTTTTTAACATGCCATTTGAGGTTTATCGATGACACCTCGCATTATAAATAAAAACCCTCAATTTCCTAACCTGGAGGAAGTGGATAAAGTCATACATGAATCAGCACGATTAATTATCATGTCTCATCTTTATCTGGTAGAGAGTGCAGATTTTCTTTTTCTCATGCATCAGACGGATCTGACATTTGGAAATTTATCCTCCCATATGAAAAAATTGGAAGAAGCTGGTTATATCGAGGTCCATAAACATTTTGTTGATCGCAGACCCAGAACTACGCTTAATCTTACACCAGCTGGACATACAGCCTTTAAGGCTTATCGAGAAAAATTGCGCTCCATTCTGGACCAGATTGATTCCATCGACTCTATAAATAGTAAAGAATAAAGGTTGTTTTGTTAATTCTGTCAATTATTTATGATTTATCTATTATCAATTCATTTAATCCGACAATTTTCTGAAGAATGACTTCTTAAAGGGTTGACAGATCAATAAAACGCTGTATAATCAGCAAAATCCTAAAAGAATGTGATGAATGTCATGTTAAATTTATACCTCGCTATTATTATTATCATGGTCTATTGGCTCCTCCATATTATTATGGAGGCTAGATATGATGTTGGGCGAGCGATAAAGATAACAGTAAGATAGATTAAAAGTAAAAGTAAACAAAGCCACCCAACGAAGAATCGAAGGGTGGTTTTTTTCACCACACTCTATGGATACAGCCTTAATTCATTTGCAAAAAGGAGGCAAACCATTTCATTAGTTCACAATACAATCTCAAAATTGTCGCCAAAAAGAATTTTAGTAGTTCCTTAAATTAGCCAAAGGAGGAAGAAATGAAGAAAAGTGTTTTGTTTTTTGTTTTTGTTGTTTTTGCCATGTTATTGGCAAGTTGTGGTGGCGCTGCTCCGGCTGGTGACACCAGCAGTGGAGATACTACCAG
>DAOUGX010000158.1:0-2433 GCA_034428855.1 Anaerolineaceae bacterium
CAAAGGAGCAACCACGCCATAAACGCCATTCGCATCGGTGACATCGCTGGCAATCAACTGGGTTTTTGTGGAGTTCCATAACTGCACGGTTACACCGGAGAGACCTGGTTCGCCGGCATCCTGGCGACCATCCTGATCGAGGTCATCCCACACGAAATTCCCCAGGTTGATGGGGGTGGGAGTGCGGGTGGCGGTGGCAAATGGAATGGTGATAATAATCTGGGCGTTCACATCCGTCGCAGGTAGAGAAGTGAGCATCCCAGCCAGAGCGATCATCACAATCAGCGGTAAAATGACCAAAGATTTTTTATTCATAAAGACCTCATAAACAACAAATAATAAATGGATAATTACTATAATAATTATCCGAAATTATTATATAAAGTCAAATATTTGCTGCAGGTTGTCTGAATGAATGAATAAAAGCAGATTACTCAAATTTCGAAAGTGGAATTATTAAGACTAAACTTAAAGCCTATTTTCTTTAAACATCAAACTGCTTTGGCTCTCTCGACGAACAACCTGACTTTTTCCAGGTCTTTTATGAACTTACCGTCTCCCAATGGAAGGTTCGTCTTAGTCAACGAGTCGACGCCCCAGGGCTGCACTGATCGAATGGCTTCTTCCACATTCTCAGGTGAAAGACCACCCGCCAGAATGACCGGTATGCGGGATTGATCCACAATTGCCCGGCTGATACTCCAGTCATGCGTAAAACCAGCGGCACCAATGCCGCCAATCTGCGGGGAGTAGGAATCGAGGATGAAGTAATCGGAGACGGATTCGAATTCTCGCGCAATCTGCAATGCGCTGGCATCCATCACCGGGATGGCCTGCATGATATGCATCCCCGGCAGCATCCCTCGTAATACCTCCACTTTTTCGGGGGTCACCAGCCTGAGATCCCCGCACAGGTGCAGAATGTCTGGTTTAACGATACGAACCATGTCTACAATCTTCTTCAGGTCAGAATCCACTGTCAAGGCAACTTTCACAGCCCGATTACCAATGGCCGAAAAGATTTCTGCTGCCGCTTCATTACTCAATTCACCCGGTAACCCATGATCCGAAGGAGTAATACCGATTTGGTCAACGCCTAATTCTGCCAGAGCAATCCCTTCTTCAGGGTTTTGGACGGTGTAAATTTGTACGATCATGACATTTTCCTCTTGCAATCTGATTTTTTATATTCTCTAAAACTTGATAAGGAGTGTGTTTCTGCGGACGAGCATTCGCGAAAAACACTCTCCTTTTGATTATTATAATTATTCTAGATAATGCCTTCATTCTACCCTCCCACAGGTGGTTAATCAATGGGTTTCAGTCTATAATATCAGTAAGAAGCATGAATTCAATTGGAGGAAAAATGAAAGTCGCTCTCGAATCAACTGTAATCACACATGGTTTACCCTATCCACAGAATGTGGAAACTGCCTTTTCGATGGAGCAGATCGTTCGTGATCATGGGGGGGTACCGGCAACCATTGGGCTGCTGGACGGTGATATCAAGATCGGGATGACTGCAGCCGAAATTGAACGCATGGCAAAAGAAGAAAATGTTTTCAAAGCCGGTGTGCGTGAGCTACCGGTTATGATAGCCCAAAAACGCTGTGCATCCACCACGGTCAGTGCCACTGCACGTCTGGCATATCTGAACAAGATTCATGTTTTTGCCACCGGTGGAATCGGTGGTGTTCATCCGGGTCCCTGGGATGTATCCATGGATCTGTTTGAACTCTCGCGCACGCCAATTGTGGTCGTCAGCGCTGGTCCCAAAGCCATTCTGGATTTACCAGGCACTTTCGAGATTCTGGAGACCATTGGTGTTACCGTGGTAGGCTACCAAACTGATGAAATGCCAGCTTTTTATTCACGATCCAGTGGCATCAGTTTACCACGCGCCAATGATCCGGCAGAGATTGCTGATATGCTGCTGCAATCCCGTAAGTTAGGGCTGACAAACGCGATTCTGGTCTTCAACCCCATCCCGGCTCAGGATGAACTCAGTAATGAAGATGTGGAGAAATGGAAAAACCTTTCCAATCATGATCTGGCAACTTCAGGCGTATCCGGCAAAGGGGTTACTCCGTTTTTACTGTCACGCATGGCACACCATTCCAATGGTCGCACAGTGGCATCCAATCGCAGCCTGCTCGAAAATAATGTCCTTCTGGCAACTCAAATTGGTCTCGAAATTGATAAACACACCAAATCCAGAAGAGTTCGCAGCATTTAGTTGGCATGAAAACTTCAAACCTGATGGATCTAGACACACAAAAAACCGGAAAGTATCTGCTGATAGGCGATCTTTGCATGGATATTTTTATGCAGGTGGATGCTTACCCAGCTGCCGGGGGAGATGGAACGGTCCGAGCCATGCATCAGCATGCGGGTGGTTCGGCTGCAAATACAGCCCTCGCACTGGCAAAATTA
>DAOUGX010000159.1:0-6364 GCA_034428855.1 Anaerolineaceae bacterium
TTCCTGGTATTGTTTGAGCATCCTATTAATCATTTGGATATTTAGCAAAAACGAATGGCGAACCATTGCTGCAGCGTTAGGTCTTGGCACCTTCATCCTGGCGTTGATTGTCTTTTCCATAAAATTTTCCATTCGCAGGAAACGACCCATTGGTGAATGGGGTGACATATATAGGAATACTGATCCTCATTCATTCCCATCAGGACATGCGACCAGAGTCTTTTTTCTGGCTTCAATGGCATGGGGAATTGCTCCATTATGGTTCGCGGTTTTCCTATCTGTATGGGCTCCATTAGTGGCAATTTCAAGAATTCAAACGGGGTTACATTACTTCTCGGACGTAATTGCTGGAGTAATTCTAGGTTGGGTTCTGGGAAAAATTGCTATTTTGATGATTCCAACAGCGATTCATTTACTACCATGGGCTTTCTGATTTTGTATTTTCTATAAGAATTCTGGTAATACATGTTCTGCAAAGTGTACGAGGTTATCCAGATCCTCCAAATCAATCCACTGTAACATTATTTCATGTAAACCTGTAGCCTGATACTCCTTTAAACGGTGGATGACATTTTCTGTTGTTCCGACTATTATTCCCTTCTGGATCATTACCTCAGGATCCCTATCTTTTAATTTAGGTTTCAAACTTTCTTGATTGTGAGCATAGGATAAATTTGTCATCAGTGACCGTTGGACATCATTCGGTTCCCTTCCCGATTTTTCCAACATTTCATCTACTAAACGATTCTTTTTTATAAATTGTTCTGGAGTAAGAAAAATTGCATTCCATTCATGCGCATATTTCACGACCAGTGGGAAGGTGAATTTTTCTCCATTCCCCCCAATTAGAATTTCTGGTCCCCCAGCTCTGTCTGGTCTGGGTAACAGAATGGCATCCTTTACACTGAAATATTTTCCAGTAAAAGTAAATGGACTAGGTGAAATTAATAAATTAGTAATAATCTGTAAACCTTCTTCGAAACTCTCGAACCGCTTAGGAAATCCTGGCAAATCAAAACCATAATTTCGATGTTCCCTTTCCTGCCAACCAGCACCTAACCCTAACTTCAATCTCCCATTGGATAAGTCATCTACTGCTGCTGCCATTCTTGCAGTGAGGACAGGATTTCGGAATGATATCGGTGAGACAAGCGAACCAAACTTAATCCTCTTTGTTGCTGTGGCAACATATGTTAGTGAAACCCATAATTCTAAAGAATCTTTATCAGGAGGGTTGGCATTGGTAAAATGATCTGATCGGTAAAGTCCATGAAAGCCAAATGTTTCAACTGTCTCGACAATGTTTTTCCAATATCCCCAATTTAAACCATTTTGGCCTTCAATCATGATTGAAATTTTCATGTTTATCCTTTATTTTGGGAGAATACGAAGGATACGGTCACCTTCAAATGGTTCATAACGAACCAGAATTTCCTGTTTTTCCTGTATGTGTTCCCATTTACCAGTCTCGAATTCAAGACGAAATCCTCTCGAATATTGATAATCTGGAACAAATAGAACCAATTCCCCTTGCTTGTTATCTTCAAAAACCAAAGTATATTCTTTGCGTTTTAAAATAAACGACTGCCTTTTCGGCTCACCGGTAATAAAACGTAAATATGGGCGAATAAATGCTGATAGTGCTCGCCCCCCAGAATGGATATTATTTGGATCAACTTGTTGATCAGGACTGAAAATGGATAAATCCTCATCATTCCACAAATCTCCATGTTCATTGTTGTTGTCTGCCGTGTAATTCCAGATGGTAGAATCCAAAAAAAGCTCTTCAATAATTTGGTAATACAGATCAAGTGCTTCAACTTGTGAAGAATAATCACCCGTTTTGAATGAATGTTTTTTATTGAGATCAAACGGAACACCAAACTCACCTAGAACTGAAGGAATCCCTCCTAATTTTTCTATTGAGTCAATCTTTATATTATTTAATTGGTTGTAAAACACTTTACGGACGTTATTTTTACCGAATGCAAGCTTCATGGTATCGGAGTTCATCGTGTAATTCGGATTGAAATTCTTTGTCACCAGGGTCACACTATCATACCAATGGGTCGAATTCACAATATTTCGGGTATCCTCGTCTGTAAACACTGGAAGCGGAAGTTCTGGAACACCCTCGATAAAAATGACGGCATCTTGATCAATTTTTCTGACTTCGGTAGAGAATTTATTAATAAATGGTTTCAGATATTGATTTGAAAAATCTACTTTTTCACCATTCACTTCTGAAAAATAATAAGGATTAATCAAAACAGGATTATCTTTATCATCAGTTGTCCAGACTCCCTGTTGTTTCCACAAGCAATCTGTCCCTTTCTGCCATGCTCGGATACCTGCTTGATTAAGTGATTTCCAGTTTGTTAATCTTAATCCTAGCATCCACAATTTCCATATCTCAACTTCTTGTTCTCTCCCATCACCCAGCAACATGGATTGCCAGGGGGTGGGCATTTCACCTAATTTCAATTGTGAATGATGTTCACGAATATCAGGATGGCCAATCCAACCATTTGATGGTTCATTCAGACTATCATAACCAATCACGTGATTATATGGTTTTAATCTCTCGACAATCTTTAGGACAGATTTTATATAATGGTCCTGAAGAAAATCCTGTATCTGTATTCCAGCAATATTAAACGTGGGAGCAAAATCCCTTCCCCCGAAAAACAGTGTAAACATGGTAGCAGCTGCTAATTTTTGATAATTCGTCGGCCATACCATCTTTGGATATGGATCACCATGGACATTGTGAACAAATGCTGCACCACTGGGATGAAGGTTTCTTAAATCAAACCCTGCTAATTCCAATGTCCATCCAGGAGCTCCATCTCCTCCGGTAAATCTGCTCCAAACATCCTGATGAGGATCAATAAAAATTATAAAATCATATTGATTTGCTACCTTAACTATTTCTTCGAAGTAATCAAGATATTCTTCATCGTAAATTCCAGGACCAAAATGTTCTATCGCTTCCCATGTAGTAATTAATCTTAAAAAATTAAATCCCCATTTATTTAATCTTTCAAAATGCTCATTCGCTTTACTGATTGGAAATGGCCTATCCACAAAAGAAATTTTCAGATGATCAAAAAAACCATCTTTTTTGTACGTAGCTCCATCTGGATTGAATGGAACTTTACTACTACCGCCCAGGTTGACTCCACGAAAAAAAGTTTTCCGTTTGTTTTGATCAATAAAATATTGTGATTGTGTCGTTATTTTTTTCATATTTCACCTTTTAATTATTATAATGAAAAATTAAATTTCAAAAAATCTAACGCTTACATATAATAAAATATTTAATTTTCATAATTAATTATGTTTCTCATAACTTCCAATAAAACGGAATTATTTGACCAAATAGGCAGCTTCGAGTATTCTTAATAGTGGGAGTGGTTAGGTCCCGGTGGGCTTCCCGGTCTTCAAAATCGGTGGCGGGTTGTTATGCAGGCCGCGGTGGGTTCGACTCCCATCCATTCCCGCCTGCGAAAAGACATAGCAAAGTTGCTTGTCTTTTTTACATTAATTGGATTTCCAGCAATTAGTTAGTAGAATAGAATCAGGTACAAATGGATACACAATCAATCATTGATTTAGATTTTCACCCGTTGCATGACTTCATCCGAAGTTACATGAATGTTGAAAGTATTACTACCGGAAGAAAAGAAGACCGATGGCAAGTAAAATATGTGGGTATTTTAAAAAATCCTGAAAATAGTGAAACTTCCTTCGATCAGATAGAAAACAGGGTAAAGACTTTTAAATTTTCTGCAATATTAACAGAAGAAAAAGAAAAGCATGTTCTTTATTTAATTGATGAAATTCCTGAAGGAAAAAAATCAAACCCCCGAACAAATCTACTTCTATTTATCATTACTTTAATTAGCGTACTTGTAACAGGTGGCTTATTTTCGACTCCTACCTTACCAGAAGAGATTAATGGAGAAGCATTTCTACTTTTATTAAAGAATGGATGGCCTTTCGCGATAGCAATCTTAGCAATCCTTGGTGCTCATGAAATGGGGCATTATCTTGTAGGGAAAAAACATGGGGTTAATGTGACCTTGCCATATTTCATTCCTTTACCAATTATCAGCCCTTTTGGCACCATGGGGGCTTTCATTAATATGAAAAGTATTCCAAAAAACAAAAAGCAATTATTCGATATTGCGATTGCTGGACCGCTGAGTGGAATCATCGTTGCAATACCAATCATCATTTTGGGATTATCACTTTCCAAAGTGGAAATGCTTCCCATTCAAATTCCTGCTGATAGTGGGCTTCAAATGGAAGGCAATTCTCTTTTATATCTTGGGCTGAAATATATAATCTTTGGAGAACTACTACCCTCTCCGGCTAATTATGGTGATATGAGCCCAATTATTTATTGGCTGAGGTATTTCTTTACGGGTCAACCATTTCCTTTGGGTGGATACGATGTTATGATCCATCCCATTGCCTGGGCAGGATGGGCAGGCATTTTAGTCACAGGTCTTAATTTGATTCCTATTGGTCAGCTGGATGGTGGCCATGTTTTAACCTCCGTTTTTGGACAAAAAGCCCGAAAAGTAACACCCATTTTCCTGATATTGATGGGTTTATTAGGATTTGCTTGGTCCGGTTGGTGGTTTTGGGCTTTTCTTTTAATGTTTCTTAATCAAATCCCCTCACAAATTAAGGATTCAGTAACAAAGTTAGATCCCACACGGAAGAAACTATCTATCCTGATGTTGATTTTGTTTATTTTGGTTTTTACACCAGTTCCTATTGTAATTATGATGGGTTAACCCAGCATTGTATGGATCGTCTCTCCATCCAGATTGATGAATTGACCCATTGCCTGTACCGTCAAACAGGAATGGGCTGGTAAAACATAAACGATACTACCTGGTTTGACCGAATCTGGTATTCCATCCGGAAATACGCCAACACCATGTTCCTGTGATAAAGAGCGAAGATAACCAAACACCTTTGTGTCATTCCAACCCATTCCAGATTTATTTTGAAGTGCGATCAATCCAAATCCAGGTTCATTCGTATTCCACTTATGTGAATCTTTTGATAAATGAATTGCCCCACCATAAACAACAATCTCATTTTTTGCTGGATGAATTGCTACAACCGGACAGGCAAGGGCAACTGCTATTTCATCCAGGTTACAGACATCGGCTTGATATTGTTGCACGTCATAAAATAAGAAATTTCCAGGCCTGAGTTCATCTATGGATAAATAATTATCAACCAGCCTGGCAGTTGGCGTATCTCCGACAGAAATTTGAATTGAATTAAAACCCTTATTCATGAGTTTAGTTTGTATGTTCTTGAGAATGGTTATACTCTGATCATAAATATCTTGAATTTGATCTTTACCTTTATATCGATAACTATGTCCAGCATGAGTAACCAACCCCTTCAACTGAAGGTGATTACTTTTCCTTATCGTCTCAGCCAAAGCCAGGATCTCCTCAAATTGATACTCTTTCAATCCACATCGATTTGCACCTGTATCAATCTTAATCCAACCAGAAACCTTCTCTGAAAGGAAACTATCAATGATTGAAACAGTGTTTAATTCTTCAAACAATAAAGATAAGTGAATTTGATTCGATAATTCCACAATCTCTTCAACCTGTAAAATATTGACGGGAAAAGCCACAAAAATATCATTCCAGCCATTTTGCGCAAAATATCGAGCCATATCAATGGAGGAGACTGTGATTTTATTGATTCCTGCTTCACGAAACCAATTTCCAATTTCTGCTGATTGATGTGTCTTAAAATGCGGTCGAAAATCTATGTGTTGTTGATTGATTTTATTTTGTATGTATGAGAGGTTCCGTTTTGCTTTTTCTTCATCTAAAATTAATGTTGGTTTGCGAAGTCCAAACAATTGAGTCACATTGTTTATCCTTTAAGGTAAATATCCAAAATATACAAGATTTCCATAAGCAAAATGAATTATCCCATTTGGGCTGACAGCAAATGCTGTCAATGAGTTCGTCTCAGAATTGAAATTTTGTAGTCCTGTCAAATTGGGGCTTATTTGTTTTTGCAAATTGACCGCTAAACTAAAATGATAGATGGTTTGATTATAATCATTTAATATATAAATGGATGGATCTGGAGGATATGTCAGGTATATCTGGGAAAAATCAACATTAGGCAAGACACTTAAGTTTTCACGGGTTTTATCATTCACAATCACTCCGTAACCAATATTATTTTCACAGGAAGCCTGATTTAAATTGCAGCGTGTCAATTGACTATCATTATGTAACAGGAATAACTCTTCCTGATTAACGGAAATATCACGTGAGTCTGCCAAATTTTCTGGAATATTTCC
>DAOUGX010000160.1:0-9025 GCA_034428855.1 Anaerolineaceae bacterium
GTGCGATGCGACTCCGCCAGATCACTCACCAATCCATTGTTTTGGATTACTTTTCTCTGAATTTCCTTAAATATAGATACATCTGCCCCACGGAACCGGTAAATCGATTGTCTGGCATCTCCCACCACAAATAATCCACCTGGTTTTTGCGCGGATAAAGCTTCAATCAATTTTCGTTGCCTTTGGTTGGTATCCTGAAATTCATCCACCAGCAATGCCTGGACTTTTTCCTGCCATTTCTGAGCGATTTCTGGTTGTTTCAATAAAGCCAACGCTCTGTATTCCAGGTCGTCAAAATCCAAAGCTCTTTGATTGGATAAGGATTGATGATAGAGTTGCAAGGTTACGGTAAACGCTTCTTTTAATAATGGAATAGCATCAGCAATTTTTTGTTCCAGTTCTGGATTGAATTCCTTGCCAATCCATCCCATTTTCTCATCATATATCCCCCTCCAACCGGTCAAATGCATTTTCGATTGACTTTGATTACCGCCGACCAATCGATTGAGAACCTGAAATCGAAGACTGATCAATTTATCCAGACATTGTTGAAAATCACCCAATTTCCAGAAAACTACAAACTCCTTCCAGCCAGCCAGAAATTGATATACTTGTTCCACCCCTTTGGCTGTAGTGTCATTTTGTAAAAATTGAGGAGAAAACGATTTTAAATCCTCCACACTGGTTCTTATTTCATCATTTTCAACGAATGGCTGTAAAACGATTTTCATTACTTCTTCGAATGTATATTTATTTTCCAGCCAGGGTTGTAATTCCAGCCGTTTTTTCATCATTTGAGTGAGGATTTCAGTCAGGGAGTTAACTCGCAGTAATGCAAACAACGGTTGATACTTTTCTTCCTGGGTTATGTTCACCAGGGCAGTTTCGATTGTTTCAACCAGAGCAATGGTCGCTTCACCTTCCTCCAGTACTTTGAATAAGGGGTCAATTCTGGCCTCGGCTGGATGATTCCTCAAAATTTCCGCACACAAACTGTGAATCGTCTCAATGCGGGCTGCATCAATTTGTTGTTCTAAACCCATCCAGAAACGATGTTCCTCCAGGTTTCTAGCCTGTACAACCTGGTCTCGAATAGCAATCCTTACCCTGGCACGCATTTCATTGGCTGCTTTTTCAGTAAACGTAATAGCGACTACTTTATCCGGTTGCAAACCATCCGCTAACAGACCCAGATACCGCGCGACCAACGTTCGTGTCTTTCCGGAACCAGCACCTGCAGTCACCACTACATTGCGCGCCCGTTCCGCAGCTGCTGCCCATTGAGATTCGGATAAATTCTGTGTTGTTAATGTGATTTTGGTTTTCTCACTCATGTTATTCATGCTCACCTCCCTGGTCGATAACGCCAACACCATAATCGGGCACCGCAATATTGAGGACACCCCCCAACCGGTACCTGTGGCCGGAAATCAGCTTGCTGCAAGCCATGTATGATCTGCTCAAGATGTTGTTTTGCCACTTGAATAGCTCCATCCGGTCCTTCAAAATCATCTGTTTGAAATTTACTTAACTTCAAAGAACCTGCTTTTTTAGCATTGAGCGCCCAATAAAATCCCTCCGTTACTGCTCCTCTTTCAAATACCTGCATGGCTGCCAGTGAATATAAAGGTAACTGCAGGCGGGTACCACGTAATAAATCCTCCTTATCCAGATGGCTGCTTCCTGTTTTATAATCGATGACTCGGAGATTTCCATGGCCGTCACCATCGATTCGATCAATAACACCATGCAACGATATACTGCGTGCATCCTGCAGGACAATTCTTAATGCCGGATTGTCATCCAGACCAAATTTTTGTTCAAAAGCAAGAGGAATCCAATCATCGGATGCCAGGCCTTGAATGGCAGCAATCAGTAAGAGTAACCATTCATCCTGTTGGGTTTTCCAATAAACTGTCGGCTCAAATTGATACTTTTCGGGAGCTTCTTCGAATATCCGTTTTGCTACCGCAGGCAATTGCTGTAACAATAATTCAACATTCGCCGGATCAGACACTGCCTGATACACTTCTTCCAGAATCTGGTGTAAGATACTACCCATTTGAAACGATTCCAGACCCAGCGAAGGGATTCGTTGTTCCACCAGACTCAAACCGTATTGAGCCCAGAAACGCAATGGACAGCTCTTATAGGTCTCCAATCGTGACACGCTCCAATGAGTGTCTGCCCGGTTAAATTTCCTCAACCCGGCTGTCAATTCTCCTAACTCTCCTTCGAAGGGACCAGCGACATGTTTCGATTGACGTGCATACAGCACTATTTTTCGTGGTTCAAGTTCTCGTAAAGCTCTGGCGAGATGATCCTCATCAAACTTAACCGGAATATCAAAAAGCTGAGACCAGAAAAACAATTCTTCAAGCGATGCTGCTTCTTCCAGCTCTCTTTTGGTGGTGGAACGAACGATTTCAATCTGCTCTTTTTCCAGACATGCACTCAATGCATTCCAGTAAGGGGAAGCCTCCAATGCTTCACCTTTATCCGACATGTATGGTCTGGTTACCATCAGGGTTTGATTGGCACGCGTCATGGCTTGATAGAATATCCCTAATTGGTATTGTTCCACCTGCGATTCCAGACCTGCTTGTAATCGAAATTCTTCCGGTAAAAATGGGTCTTCCCGTTGAACCTTTGGAAAAACCCCTTCCGCCAAACCGAGGATAACAACATGTTCAAACCTTAATCCACGCACATCTCCCATTCGCAGAACCTGGACTTTCATTTCATCCGGTCGTTCCTGATAACGATTGATCTGAAAGTCCATTTCCAGTGCATTCACAAATTGATTGAAATCCATCTGCCAGGTATCTGATTCCTGGTCAGCAACACACATATCCCTCAAATCCTGGGTGAATTTCTCAAACCAGGGATTCTTTTGACTGGATGGTACCTGAGATAACCAACCAATATCCTCAAGCAACTTCCAAAACCATTCCACCCAGAACCTGACACCATGCTGTCCTGCAGGAGGTCTCAAATGATTGGCTAACTTATGTAAACTTTCTATCAAACGCTGGCAGGTTTCTGGGTTGGGCAAATTAAAAATGTCATCATCCTCGCCATTTTCTATTGGAGATCGCCTGACCTCGTTTTTAGAAGCTAAGCGGTGTAGGACTTTCATCCAATATTCAAATCCACTGACGACCGGGCCATAGCGACTGACCCGTTCTAATATGGCAGCATCCCCGGATTTAAATCCATATCCACTCAGGTCCAAAAATGGACTTCTGATCACATCCAGAAAGAGCCTGCGTGGAAAATCCTGTTGCCATGTTCGCAATACATCAATGATTTGTTGCAGACGCGGTTCCTGCATTAACACCTCACCCCATCCAAAATGGATGGGAATGCAATATTCTTCAGCAATAGATTGCAACAATGGGGCATAATGAATTTCATCAGGAATCAAAATGGCACAATTGCCCAGAGATTCACCTTTATCAATGACCAACTTTTTCAGATGTCGAAGTCCTTCCCGAACTTCCTGTAAGGGAGAGAAGGCTGTGAGTAGGCGTACATCTGAATTCAGTTCAATTTTTTGGGGTTTCTCGACGTAAAAATTATTAACCAATCCTAGAATGGAAGGGGGTAAGAAAGGTTGTTCTCTGGAAGAAATTATCTCTACATCTGGTATCAGCTTTTGAAATTGTTGCAAACTTTTCTGTGCTCTTTGATAAATAACTCTTCCACACGGGTCATTTCCTGGCAGTGTCACCAGCACCCTGATTCCCAGCTTTTCTAACCGACCAAGCAACTGTATTTGAGGGGGTGAAAAATGGTCGAACCCATCCAGTACTACCAGATCCAGCCCAGTGACTGTATCAGGTCTGGACTGTACCGCCGACAGAGCCATACTGACAATCTGCTGAGTACTCATCCATTGCTGCCGTTCTAATCGATGCTTTAATGCCTGATAAAGTGCAAGGAAGACCTCAACCTGTGGTTCAAATGAATCGGATTTCGATTTTTCATAGCCCACTTGAGCCACCGCATTAAATTTTTCCTGAACCAATTGAATAAACCCGGGCATTTCTTTAATCGCTTCAAACTCACCCAATTTCCCCAATTGACTGAATTCTTTAATCACTTCTTGCAGTAAACGATGGAACATTAAATCGGATGCTTCCATATAGTAAAGATCAGATTTTAATAATATTTCCATTCCAAATTCATAAAATAAACCTGTCGATACTCCCAAAATACTTCCATGCTTCATTAAATCTCTGCGGAATGAATGTACCTGACGTCTTTCAGGCAGAATCACCCAAATCCGCCTCAAATCTGAAGAAGATAATTCAGATCGAATGCGGTTGATCACATCCGTCGTTTTTCCGCAGGCAGCCCCACCTGATAAAATCTGCATTGCAACTCCTCCTCCTTATCTGCGATGAAATGATTGTATCCTTATCAAAGGATAAATCAAAATGAATGGTTCAGTCTTTTTTGCTGAAGTTTTCAAGCCAGATTAAAATTCTTTCCCGTATTTCACTCCGATACCTCCAGATGAAACCTCCTGCCAGCATAAAGAGAACACCGACTGTAATCCACTGCCACAACTCAAAAGACTCGACACGCGATCCGAGCAAATTAGCAACCAGGACTCCAGGAAATCTTCCTGCCAGCGCTAACAAAATCAATTGCAGTAGTGGAATTGGTGTCAGTCCTGCCAAAAAACAAACCGCATCATCCGGCAAAAAGGGCAGGAGGAAGATCAGGAAAATGACCAGTGAACCCCGTCGTTGTACCAATTGATCGATTCTCTCAATCGTAAGCGGGTCAACAAACCGTTCCACAATGGGGCGTCCAAATCGACGGGTAAGTATCATGACCAGCATGGAACCAATCATTAAACCAATCATGCTGTAAAGGGTACCCAACCAGGGACCGAACAATAATCCATTGACCGCATCAATGGCTGTTCCTGGAATGGGGGCTGTTAATACCTGAAGAACATGCAATGAAATTGTAATGAAAGGTGCCCATTTCCCCCAATTTTGAAGGAGAAGGGCTAATTTTTCCTGATCACGAAATAAAATACCAATTGGACTCAACCAAAATAAAACAAAAAAGCCAATCAAGAGAATACCAGGCAAGAGAAAATGCCAGCGTGTTTTCATCTTTTAATTCTAGCACGCACCCTTATTATCTATACCTAATGCTTTTTCAGTTTTGCAGCGGGAGGATTATTTTCAGGGTAAGAATTCTTCGATTGTAATCTTTCCCAAAGCAACATCTACGGCAGCTTGTGCATGTAATCCGGTTGTGTCGAAAATTGGCAAATCTGTATCTTCTTCCTTAATTAATAAACCAATCTCCGTACAACCTAACACAATTCCCTCTGCGCCTTCTTCTTGTAGATTTTGAATGATGCGTCTGAATTCCTGGCGAGATTCTGGTATTATCTTCCCTAGAACCAATTCCTGGTAAATGACTCGATGGACAATTTCACGATCGGTCTGATTTGGAATGACAACATCCAAACCGTGTGCTTTCAACCGCCCACTGTAAAACTCTCCCTCCATGGTGAAGCGAGTGCCTAGCAACCCAACTTTGTGGATGTTTCTGGATTTAATCGAAACTACTGTTGCATCCACTATATGCAATAGTGGGATACCTATGGCCGCCTGCACTTCCCGAGCCATTTTATGCATGGTGTTGGTACAGATCAACACAAAATCTGCTCCTCCGCTTTCTAGTCGACGGGCTGCAGCAATCATCACTTCTGTGGCTTTTTCCCAATCGCCTGCGTGTTGATAACGCTCAATTTCTTCAAAATCCACCGAATACATGAGACATTGGGCAGAATGTAATCCGCCCAATTGGCTCTTTACGCCTTCGTTGACCAGCCGATAATATTCAATCGAAGATTCCCAGCTCATACCGCCAATCATGCCAATTGTCTTCATGACTGTTTCAACTTTCTAAAATCATCCCGTGTGAGTGCAAAATAAACCATATCTGTTAGCTCACCTGTATGGTGTCGCCGTTCGAAATTCCGGAATGTGCCTTCGTAGATATATCCAGCCCGTTTCGCTACAGACTGCGAGCGCAGGTTAGCGATATCACAACGGATAAAAATTCGATTAGCATGCAGCGTATCAAACCCAAATTCCGTGATGCGATTCACAGCTTCGATGATGTACCCCTTGCCTTCATATCCAGTTCGAACCCAATACCCAATCTCAAATGAAGGCACATCCCAGTTCTGTACATGCAGCCCACTACAACCGATTAATTTATTTTCATTTTTCAAGAAGATCATCAACATCATATCCTCGCGTTTAATGAAACGGGCATATTGCTGACGCATAAATTCTTCTCTTTCATCCACGCTGCTTTCCGATTGCGCCCAGGGAAACCAGGGTTTTAACCTTGGGTAAGATTCCAGATAAGCCTCCTGAAGAATGGCACCATCACCAGGCTTTGTTACTCGAATCAACAACCGTTCACTTTCAAAACTTTCAGGTATATCGATTAATATTGGTTTCATTACATAATCCTTTATGTAGTAAATATAGCCAATATTCATTTTACAGGTGAAATGAAATATTTCTACCCGCTAAAATGGATGAAACAATCTTCTTAAAACCTGATAATCCAACCTACAGGTTTTGCTTCGACACTCGTGATTATCCACCTGTCATAACCGAAACCAGCGTCAAGCGATCTCCATCGCGTGGATGTTTTTCCATGAAAAATACCGGGTCGTTCATCTCGTCATTGATGATGAACAGATTGGAACTCAGAAACGTCTTTCGATCCGGTGCGATCAGGATATTTACCAGGTCTGGATAGGTATCGGCCAGGGTTTCCACTACATCATGATAAGTCTGATGGGGTGAGAGTTGCAGATGAATTTCCTTTTGGCCAGCGATGTCGCTGGCAATCCCGGTTAACTCAATAATTAAGTTTAAATGATGATTCGATTTCATACGGCTATGATAACGAAAAATCGTGTTAACTCAAGGAAATTTATAAGTAAAAATATTACTTTATTGCAAATGCAAAAATGAGAAATCCTAAAGAAGGACCCGCATACCAATAATCGATTAAGATCTGTGGCAGGTTTAAATCCGGATAATTTTTAAATATGATGCCAGCAATCATGAGAATAATGCCGAGACCAATTAATAACCAGCTACGAACCTCAATATTGGGTCTGCCTTTTTTGGCTTCAATTTCAGCCATTTTATCTTTTTGTCGTTTTCCTTTCGGCATGCGCATCACTTCAGCCATTTCTTCCCGGGCTAAACGTCTTTTTCTTCCACGTAACATGGCAACCCGAAAATAAAATAATAAAGCAGTCAAGGCAGTAATTGCATATCCAAATTCAAATTTAAAATTCATGACAGGTTGCTCCTAATCTTATTTTTTCCAAGCGTATGAGATAACTTTTTGATAGAACTCAGATAATTCTGGTTGCGGGCCATCTTGATAGCGAATGTATCGTGCACTTCGAGTGATTTCACCAAAACTGGTGCCTGTAGCACTGATATTGGAGGGCACATATTCCAGCACAAAAACCCGTGTGTTGGGTAATCGTACTGGCCATCTTTTTTGTGGTTCTTCCAAAAAAGCCAGGAAATAACACTCAAACAAATTTTTTGGTACCGGCAATGTGAGTAACGCCATTCTAGATTTTTTTTCTGGTATTTGCTTAATTTCAAAAGTTACACCTTCAAAAGGATCTGATTCATCCTGTCCCAGGCGGACTGCCATATGATCCCACCAAAATTCCAAAAATTTTATACCATCTTTTTCGAGATAATTGAAAAAATTTTGGGTTTGACTGTGAAAAATGGTGGGCAATGACTCAAATGTGTAATTAAAATGCTGGCTTCTTTTCTTATCCATTCATTAATCTCCACTAAATCAAGGTCTACATCTGGGTAAAGAATTCTTCAAAAGAAGTTGGTTCTCGACCTAACAACCAGGTTAACTGATTGGAATTACCGATAAATTCATATTCCTCATAATATTGAAACATCTTTAATAAGGTGCTTACCGCATAATCAGACATACCAGCTTTCCGGGCATCCTTCTCCCATTCGGAGCGGCCAATCGATCCTGCCTGGATAATTTTCCCTGTCACACGAGAAACAACTGCAGCTACATCCAGCGCTGAAACTGGTTCTTTGGCAGCTAATTCATAAATTGCATTTTCATGTCCTGGTTCTGAGAAGACTTTCACCACAACTTCCGCCAGATCATTCAGGTCAATCATACTCGTTCGCGAAGAAGCAGAATATGGAATCCGGTATTCACCGGTTTTAAGCATCTTATCCAGATAACCCAGAACATTTTGCATATAAGCTGCCGGTTGCAAAATAGTAAATGGTATTTTCATTTTAAACAGATGGTTTTCCACCAGCATTTTATTCCAATGATGTGGCATAGCTTCAATCTGTGGATGCAAAACGGAATGATAAACAAAATGTTTTAAGTGATTTTTTTGTGCCATTCGCATCATCAATTGACCGATTCTCACTTCATCTGGATGCATATTCGGACAAATATGATAGATAGCTCTTGCACCGATACATGCTGCATCGAGTTTCGCTTCATCCAATAAATCAGCGACGAAAACTTGTTTTGCTCCTGCTTTTTCCATCTCCGCAATCTGTTCATTTTTGTGAACCACTGCACGGATTTCAAAACCTTTTTTATTCAATGCTTTCGTGATTACCTGGCCGGTCTTTCCAGAAGCTCCAGTAACTATTATCAAAACAAACTCCTAGGATTAAGAATTAATTTGCTTAAAAAGCCGGGAACCGTTTGAATATTAGAAATTCAAGCGAATCCTGGTCCTTCAAGATAATTATAAAAGATCAAATTTCAGCACCATGCTTCTATATTAATTTATTGAAGAGTGAAGATTAAAATTTTCATAATACTCCCGACGTCTGAGCATCGACGTCGGGAGTATCGTGGGGTGACAGGTTTGCACACCTGCTCAACTATGCAAATAACCTGTCACTTGTAAAGTACTGCGTAAAAATTAGACGGT
>DAOUGX010000161.1:0-2321 GCA_034428855.1 Anaerolineaceae bacterium
AGTAGTTCCGGATGATATCCGTGCTTTTTGGTTGGCAGTTGATGTTAAAACCCTAAGTGACACTACCATACAATTTCGTTTAGAAGAACCATTTGCTCCTTTCCTGGATTATTTATCCTTTGGTATTCTCCCGGAACATCTGCTTGGGAACTTGAGCTTCCAGGAAATGATCGATTCTCCTTTTAATCTTCAACCTGTTGGAAGTGGACCATTTATATTTGAAGGATTAATAACTGAGAATGATCAGATAAAAGGTGTGGTTTTACGAGCTAACCAGGATTATTTTGATGGTTCACCCATGATTGGACAAATGGTGTTTCGATATTATGATAATTCAGCTGATGCGTTTAAAGCTTATCAGGATGGATTGGTACTTGGGGTCAGCAAGGTTGATCCCTCCGTACTTAGTGAAGTATTAAAAAATCCAACCATAGACTTGTATTCAGCCAGAGAACCCAGACTAACCCTGGTTTTCTTAAACCTTAAAAATCCTGAAGTACCATTTTTCCAGGATGTAAATATTAGAAAAGCTTTATTGGCTGGACTGAACCGTCAGAAAATGGTTGACAACATCTTTAATAGTCAGGCGATCATCGCTGATGGACCGATTCTACCTGGGACCTGGGCTTATTATGATGGAATTTCTACGATCCAGTATGATCAGAATTTAGCAACTCAATTGATAAAAGACGCCGGTTATGTACTTGGCGGAGAGAATTCCACTGTCAGAGCAAAAGAAGGCGTAGAATTCAGATTTGAGTTGCTTTATCCAGAAGACGAACAACACCGGCTTATGGCTGAAATGATACAAAAAAATTGGGAATCTTTAGGTACCGTGGTTAATATTCGTGGTGTTGGTTATTCTGAATTAATCGATTCTTACCTGAATCCGAGATCCTATCAGGCAGTTTTGATCGATCTAGATCTTTCCTGGACTCCAGATCCAGATCCTTATCCATTTTGGGATCAGGTGCAGGCAACCGGTGGCCAGAATTATTCCCAATGGGATAATTTTGTTGCAAGTGATTATTTGGAACAAGCCAGGATTACGACCAATTTAATTGATCGATCCTTGTTTTATCGTAATTTCCAGGTTGTTTTTAGTGAAGATTTACCAGCTCTTCCATTATTCTACCCGGTGTATAGTTTTGCGGTTTCAAATCAAATTCAAGGAGTCAATGTAGGTCCGTTGTTTGATACCAGCGATCGGTTCATGACAGTGAAAGATTGGTACATTATTGGTCCAAGGCCAGAATTAGTTCTGACACCGACCTCACAAATTACTGATGGCAACAATTGATGCTGAATCTAAATCTTGAATCAGCAATTCTTCAAGAGACTTTACCAACCTGGGAATCATTCCTGTTATCGAAAGATAATTTCAGACAAATTTATTTAATAGAAAAAAATATATCAAGTGAATATCGGCATGTAAGGATCAGTTGTGGTCGGATATTAGTCTCTATCTATTTATTGAATGAATCCAGTCTCAATAATTCTGGATCATTCGTTGACCAATTTTTACAAATCAAAAGGAAATGGCTTTCAAATTGGAGAATAAAAGTCGCTGAAGAAATTCCAATCAGAACACGCCAATGGAATCAATTCGTAATTGATCTAAATAAAGATAAAAATTTTTCAAAACCTCAGATGATAAACCAATTACAGGTACGACTGATGTTGGAACTATTGCTGGATGAATTGGAAGAATCCCAGGAGATAGAAGAATTTACAGATCAAATTGCAATAATAGATTTGAATTATAAATATGGTACTACAGAAAATGGATTTGTTTGGAGTAAAGATTTAGAGAGTTGCTTCCCAAAAGAAAAATTTTGGTTTTTGTATCGGATGATTAATGGATCGAGGGATTGAATGGCTTTCTACACAAAGACAGGCGATGATGGAACGACAGGTTTACTGGGGAAAAATCGTGTAAAAAAATATGATATTCGGATGGAAACGATTGGAACCCTGGACGAGGCAAATGCAGCTTTAGGTTTGTGCCGCGCGAGTGTTTGTTCCAATGAAGTTAAAGAAATAATATTAACCGTCCAAAAACAACTTTACCAGGTGATGGGAGAGGCTGCAGCAGAAAATGATGTGGCTGAGAAATTTCGATCGATTAATCAGGAAAGCGTGAAATGGATCGAAACAACAATTGATAGCATAAGTCAAAAAACAAAGATACCAAGTGAATTTATCGTGCCAGGTGATACCAGAGGTGGAGCATTTCTCGGTCTGGCGAGAACGATCATTCGACGGGC
Source organism: Anaerolineaceae bacterium (assembly GCA_034428855.1). Classification (GTDB taxonomy): domain Bacteria; phylum Chloroflexota; class Anaerolineae; order Anaerolineales; family Anaerolineaceae; genus UBA6170. Next base: position 2,268 of record DAOUGX010000161.1, read on the forward strand.
AGAAAGACGGATGGTGGAATTATTCGATCATAAAATCCTTGAAAATGAGGAGTT
>DAOUGX010000162.1:0-3245 GCA_034428855.1 Anaerolineaceae bacterium
CAGGGTTTCTTCAAATTTGATTAATTGGAATCCCATCGACAAAAGGAGACAAAAAAATGACTGATAAGATTAGACTTAATTACCCACAGATGGAAGAAATGGCACAGCATTTAAAGATGGTGCAACAACGTTTACTTCAGACCACTCGATTAGCACGATCTGCCGCACAGGAAATGCAAGGTGGGGCGATGGTTGGTGATGCAGGTGAGGCGTTTGCCAACGCACTCAATACTGCGTTTGTTCCAGCAGTAACAAAATTAAGCCAAAAATTTGGTGAAGTATCTGACGATATCAAGAAAGCCATCCAGGATATGCAAGCTGCTGATAAACGAGCTGGATCAGCATTCTGATAGGATTTGGAGGATTATTATGAATTTTATTCTCAAGCTAGTTTACTCTGCTGTTGACGGTGTCATGGGCATGATCAGAAAATTACTGAACCAGGTGACACAGGAAATCACTTCACCTTTACGTGCAATGGTTCAGGAAGTGGTGGGTGGCATCTGGAAAGGTGATGGTTCGGTGCGTTTCGTCAATGAAATGCAATCCATGATTATTCCTGCCCTGATGTCCGTCGTTGGTATCAATACCAGTTTCATCGGCGCTTTGCAAAAATCTACCGACATATTCCGCCAGGCTGACAAAATGGCAACCTCCAAGGCGAATGAATTGGTTGATATTTTTGGCGGTATCTTTAAGTAAGCCTGACAAAAGAAAAGGAGATGCAAAATGGCTCAAGAAGTATATATGGACGTTCCCCGTGTCCAAAAAATGGCCGATAACTTTGGTAAATTTGGTCAAACGCTGAAACAAATCGCCAAAGGATTAGAGACAGCTATTATTGTCTTAAAAGCAACTGCTTTTGTCGGGATGATCGGAAATTTAGCGGTTGCGTCATATCTTGAAAGAATTAAACCAAGAGTAGAGAAATTATCAGAAGAAATGCTGGAATTGCAGCAGGATGTCAAGGGTGCAATTATGCATTACACCACTGGTGACATAACAGGTTCTGGTCGCTTCAGATAATCGATTAAAAATGGACTCTCAGCAAGTATGTGGCAATCACAACCACATACTTGCTGGCAATTATTTGGTTTAAACCAGAGGAAGTAAGGCATTATGAATCGAATTTGTCTTAAATGTAATGTCATCTCGCAGGATTTCAATCTCTGGTGCCAGGAGAAATATTGCCCGGCTGAAAATGCAACCGAAATTTTCAATAATGGTGAGTGGTTTGGAATTTTTGAGATCGTTCAACCATTACTCATCCTTCGTTCTGCGATTGTGTACCAAGCCCGTCGCGATGAAGAAGTAGTATTTCTGAAAATTGCCAATACCGGTTGTGAAGATAAATTGCGGCAGGAAGCAATTGCTTTTTATCAATTAGCTAAAGCCGGTCAACATCCATTATTACCAGTTTTATTACCTGCCCATTCTCAGAGCACCATCGCCCAACACCCATATGGTTGGACGGTAATTCAGGGTAAAGTGAAATATTATGCTGTTTTCAAATTTGTTGAAGGGGAAGTCCTCAGGAATTATTTATTCAAAAATCCACAACCCTGGTTTCAACATGTTGGCTGGATTGGGCTGGGCATCAGTGATGTGGTTTATTATTTGCACAAAGCTGGAAAAATTCATTTATGTTTAAATCCCGATGTGGTTTATTTACGGTTTGATAAACAAGGTATCCCACGACCAATGTTGTTGGATCTTGGAATTGGGGATTTAAACAATAATGTTCCTCACATCTGGAGTGATCAATACAATTTACCGGCGTACACACCTCCCGAAATACTCAATAAAAATGCCTCTGTTACACATGCAGCCGATGTGTATGGGATTGGGTTGTTAATGTATGAAATGTTAACCGGTAAACCAGCCTATGAATATCACCTTAAGAAAGATGATGTCGTCGCTACTGCTGTAAAAACCGGCGTATTCAGACCTACTGGCAGGATTGACCTTAAAGATATACCTGCTATTATCGAAAAATCGATCAACATGCAACCCCAAGCACGTTATCCTGATGTTTTAGCATTGGTTCAGGCATTAAAACCTTATTTTCCACCCATTCCCGCAGAGAAAAAATCCAGAGGAATTAACTGGAAAATTGTGTTTATCGTTTTGGCTGCACTGTTAGCCATTTCATTAATACTTAGTTTTGCCGTTTCACTGGCTGCTTAAGATTCGGGGAGGTGTAATTTGACAGATAAAAAATACATTGATCGTCCGCCCCGCATTGAACCGGAACTGCCATCTGGCGTAAGGGATATTCCCAATCCACCAGATGTGGATGTTAATCCGGGTGCAATTTTGGCACAGGCATTTTTGCCAATGATTATGATTTTTGGCTATATTCTGGTGTCTATGTTTGGTCAAAGCACCAGTATGTTAATGATGATTCCGATGGCGCTTTCCGTCGTCGCATCTGTGGCTCTGGCTATTTATACCAACCGCCAGGAAAAGGTTCGCCGGGAACATTTAAAGGAAACCTACCAGCGACGCATCAGTGAATTACGACGACAGATGGAGAGCGAGCAGGAACAGCAAAAAATTTATTATTATTACAATTACCCCGATCCAGATGTTTCTCTGGCCATTGCGGATGATATCACCAAAGAAGAACCATTGCGTCGCGAAGATATCCGTTCTGGCACCCGTTTATGGGAACGCAGACCAACTGACCATGACTTTTTACATTTACGATTAGGTATTTCCACCCGTCCATCCTCTGTGGTATATAAAATGTCTGATAATGAACAGGTGGAAAACCCCTTAACCCGTGAAGCATCCCGGTTGGCAGAATCCTCCCGTCTTTTATTCGATGTACCGGTTACCATACCGCTGTATTATCAGATCGATGAAAAAGAACAGAAAAAAGTAGAAGCAAAAACCAAGGAATCGGAAGAAGGCGAATCCTCCAAAGAAGCTAAAGAAGTCACCATCCGCCATTCCATCGGTATAGCCGGGGATTCGGAAGAGATCGTACATTCCTATTTACGCACCATGCTGGTGGATTATGCCACCTTTCATAGCCCACAGGATACGATGTTATATGTAGCGGGAACCAGCGAAATGCGTAAACATTGGCGTTGGGCGTATTCGTTACCTCACTGTAAAGAAGCAGACAAAAGCGAAACACTTTGTTTTGAAAGTGATGAAAAACCAGGTGAAAATGAAGTAGACCGTATGCGCTTGTTCTGGAAGAACTTACGCACCATTCTGGAACGCAGACGCATGCG
>DAOUGX010000163.1:0-1831 GCA_034428855.1 Anaerolineaceae bacterium
TACCTTTGCCTGGAAAAGGTACTATCGAACTGCAACCCGGAGACATCATCAGCATTCAGACCCCTGGCGGTGGGGGGTACGGAACTATTAAAAGCAAACATCCTGTATAATCTAGATATGAAACGAAACAAGGTAATTGAAATTTTAAATCAATATCAATCTGAATTTCAGACTATGGGGGTAAAAAGTCTGGCTTTGTTCGGTTCGGTTGCCCGAGATGAAGCAACTCCGGAAAGCGATGTTGACATCCTGGTTGAATTTAGTCGCCCAATGGGATTATTTGGTTTGATAGAATTACAAATTCGATTAGAAGAATTATTGGGTTGTAAAGTTGATTTGGGTACTATTGATAGTCTGAAACACGGAATTCGCGAGAATGTTCTTAAGGATTGTTACAATGTCACCACGTAATTGGAAAACCAGAATTCAGGATATTTTGGATGCTATTCTTGAAATCAATTCATTTGTCCATGCGATGACTTTCCAGGAGTTTTTATCTGACACAAAAACAATTCGGGCGGTTGAACTTAATTTTGTGATTATCGGAGAAGCTGTCTCTTCGATTCCTGAAGATATCCAAAATATGCATCAAGATGTGCCCTGGCATTTGATGCGTGGGTTAAGGAATCAATTGGTTCATGCATACTTTTCAATTGCACCAAAAATTCTTTGGGATACGATTGAACAAGATTTACCGCAGTTAATTATATCTTTGGAAGAAATTTTAACTTCACAATAAGGATATTACATAAACTTCAAGTTTTTCAAAGAAGAAAATCACCCTATTCCAACGATTGATCGCCGGCTAGTGATCATCCGATTTTTTTCTTCGCTTTTTCCACCAATAGATTCCAGAGATCACAACAAATGATGTGATCGTCAGAAGGATTGCCTGCATTTCTCTGGATGCTTTTCCGATAGCTGATGCATAGAGGAATAATAAAGTGACAAATACACTCGAGCGAATGATCTCAGCCAGCATTAACATGCCGATCCAGCGCTTGATGGGTACCCTGCTCAAACCAGTCGCAATCAATGAAGGCACTGGTAATCCCACTGTCAGTTTTGCTAAAAACAGGAAACGTGGTGCATGATTTTGAATCTCCAGCGCCAGATCATCCACAATTTGTAAATTCATACCCAGTCGGGTTCCCAGGCGTTTGATTCTCTCCAACTGGACATATTTTCCCAGATGATACCAGACCATATCCGCGAAAAGGTTGCCACTCACAATGGTGATGAAGACCGGGACTGGACGTAAAAACTGACCCGAAATAGGGATACCTTCCAGAAAAAACAAGTCTCCTCGCTGGAAAGTTGCCAGCCAAAGGGCAAAATGAGGAAGTAATACTTCTGTGAGTGGGGTCAGAATAAAATACATTGGGTCACTTTTTGATTCCGAAATACCTGGAAATCTACATTAAAGACTATGATTTCATGGTATCAATATAAACTATTCTACCCGCAATACGATAACATGAACAAGGTCTTGGGTAATTCCTTATCGGATCAATGACTTTGGGAACAACGTTCAACACCCAACTGAAACATAACCATCCCTTTTATCGTTGTTTTTCTCCTGTTCTTTCCTATACTTAACCTATGCATACTTATATCCTTCTCTTTCGTGGAATTAACGTTGGCGGAAAGCACATTATTATAATGAAGGAGCTTGTCTCCCTCCTGGAAGGATTGGGGTTTGAGAAGGTTCGCACTTACATCCAGAGCGGGAATGTCATCTTCGAATCGGAAGCTGATGCCGAACAACTTGTAGAAATTATCAATCCGACTATCCAGCAGCGCTTCGGATTCTCTCCACTGCTTCTGTTGC
>DAOUGX010000164.1:0-1736 GCA_034428855.1 Anaerolineaceae bacterium
ACCATCAATAAGGCAGATACCCAGGTCAGTATTTCCTCCAGTCTTAATCCTGGTGTGGAAGGTTCTGTCATTCAATTCACTGCGGATGTGAGTGTTGTGTCTCCTGGTGCTGGTGATCCGTCCGGTTCCGTCCAGTTTTATGTGGATGATGTTCCTTTGGGTGATCCTGTCTCGGTAGTGGATGGACAGGCTTTGAGTGTTGAGGTTTCCGATTTTTTGGAAGGTTTGTACGCTGTCAAGGCTACTTATGATGGAAATGATCTTTTCAATGGTTCTTCTTCTGCTGATCTTTCTCAGAAGGTGGTAGCTGGTGATCTTTCTGAGGTTGTTAAGCCGGGTGAGGAGACGATTATTACTTTCCATGGTTTGCAGAATGGCTTGCCTGTTTCTACCACTGTCCGTATTCCTGCAGGTGCGGTCGCTGATGAGGTGACGGTTGTTTATCATCAGTTTGATCTTTCCGATCTGGAAAAGCCAGAAGGGAAGGATTTTGTCACTCATTTCACACTGGATGTGTACAAAAATGGTGAAATTCAACCCGGTTACGCGTTCCTGCTCCCCCTGGAAATTTCTATGCAGTACAATCCCAAGGATTGGGATGCACAGAGTTTTGAGGTGTTGGGATGGTTGGCTCCGGATGTGAAAGGTTGGCATGAGGATGGTATTGTGATGGGGGAGAATGATCTCACGAATCATTCGATTTCTTTCACGATTGCGAATACCGTGCCTGACCAGTTCTCTCTGGTTGGTACTCACCAGTACATTTATTTCTTCCCGGTGATTAATCGCTAGGGTGTAAGTTCTGTAATTAGACAACAGGGTTGTTGGATTTACTCCAGCAACCCTGTTTTTTTGGTTAAGCCAGGTGATTCAAGGTGATGAACTATTGGACTTCATAGATTGTGGGAGATTGATCAGTCTGATCTCCATAGACAATCCTCAATTTACCGTCTTGCACCAATTTGTTAAATTTCACCAGCCCTTCAGGAGAATAAATAGCCCGTTCTAATCCAGAGATTATGATGTACTTTACTCGATATTTTTGTAAAAATTCAAGTGCAATTGTTGGATCAGTGGTGTTATAAAATTCATTCAACCTTTCAATTCTCTTATCCACAACTGCTCTGTCCAGGAGGGAATTATGTTGTCGGGTATGCCAACTCCATCCAATAACAGTGGGTAGTCCAGTATAAATGGAATACCTTGCTCCCCAGCGATATTCGGATGTATATCCTTCAACAATCACTGGAGAACCAACAACATGATCCTGCATAAATTTTATGCCTTCATAATCAAGACTCAAATTTATGTCAATTTCATTTTCCCGATACGAAGCAGGTGTATATGTCTCCTGAGAAGTGAGATTCCCTAACATGTATAAAGAACCATCCAGTGTTTTTGGAGGGTCGATCACATTAGGCCAGCGATCGATCATTTTCATCCGAGTTGCTGTAATCGGATAAAGCAAACTCAGGAACAATATGACCACAAATCCTGTTATCCATCCATACTCAATTATTTTTGGCCAGAATTTCAATTGATTCCTGATTTCAATCAGACTTATGCTGCTGCTAATTCCCAAAATAAACCAGGCTAAATTATACATGCGGAAAACCATGTTGGATCTACCGACATCACCTTTTAAGACAAGTACTTCCACAATAAAGGTAATTGAAAAACCAATTGCGAATAAGACCCAAATGATTCTGCGGAAATCACCAACCTCTTTCTTAAAG
>DAOUGX010000165.1:0-3595 GCA_034428855.1 Anaerolineaceae bacterium
CTACAATCGAAATTGGGGAAGAGCGCTGCTCACCTACCTGGGAGCAGTCACCATCCATGGTCTCTGGAATTTCTTCGCATTGCTTTCTGGCCTGGTTCCCTTTCTGCCGCTGACAGAAGAGATGAACTCGCTGCCTGTCATACTGGGTCAGGTGGGGGTATTTGTACTGATTGCTTTATTCTTGATCAACCTGGTATTGCTGTTCAGTGTCAACCGCCAATTGCAGCATCAGACAAACGAATAAAAAATACCTGATCCTATAAGCTTGCAAATGATCAGGTAGATAAAAAACTACTGCTCTATTATTTTAATGTAGTCTCAAGACTTTTGAGTAATCCTGGAATCGCATGGATTGCACCCTGTTTCCAGGTCTCTGATTGATCGCTCTTGGGCTGCATATACACGTTATTAACTGCACAGATAATCTGTAACAATCGGTACAACATCAAGCGCCGGACTTCCGGTTTTACCCCATAACCCTGGAGGAAAGCGATTCGCCATTGATCGAACATAAACGTAAAGGGAGGCTCGATTAAGAAGGTAAGATCATAGGCTGGATCCCACCAAAATGAATCTCCCAAACCAGTAATGCGGGTCACCTGCCAGGCAGGACCTTGTTTTTCCAGGTAAATCGTCCACGGGAATGGGCTGCCATGCACCATGACGGGTTTGTGATTTTTTAAGTATTCCAGGTTAGCATGCCAGACATCCACAATACGTTGGTAATGTAAACGGCTGAGAATACCCTTATCACGTAATGCTGCACCACTGCCATTGACAAGTTCATTTTCAAAGAGGTAATCGGTGGGGGAGACCGGGATCAATTCCTTTGGATCATTCACCCAAACACCGGAGGTTTCTCCCTGGATGGCATGTAAATTTCGATAAAACCTTCCGATCGCCTGATACATACTCTTAATTTCGTCGTCTGTTTTAATTCGCATTAAGCGATCCAGACGCTCACCCGGCCCTTGCTCAACGGCTATGAATGAATAAGGAGACTCCTGCAGGCTATCATCAACCACTAACACGGGAGAGGCAGGAATACCATGCTGGTCTAATATTTCAATTACCCGATATTCATGCACACTGCTATCCATCCAGTCGGTATTTACATTAAATTTATAAATTACCGCTTTTCGGTCATTAAAATGAACTCTGAAATTATGGCGCACCCACGTACCCAGATCTTCAATCCAGGTGATTGTATTTTCCGGAAAATGCGATTGAGCAAGTTGAAGAACTTCTGTTTCAGTCAGCATATAACCTTTCCCAATCTTCATTTTACAACAAGTCTGAAAGAATACAAACTGTTTTCTAACTGTTTTTTCAATCTACAGCGTTCTCTTTAATCACCTGTGAAAACCAATGCCCACTATCTTTTATAATTCGTTCCTGGGTTTCGTAGTTGATCCAGACAATGCCAAAGCGTTGGGCATATCCATACGCCCATTCAAAATTATCAAACAAAGACCACACAAAGTAACCTGCTAATGGTATGCCAATTTGAATAGCTTTATGCGCGACACGGAAATGCTCGCGTAAATAGCGTGTACGGCGTTCATCGTGTACGCGACCATTATGATCCGGTCCATCTGAAAAGCTACAACCATTTTCAGTCACATAGAGTTTTGGAATTTGATATTCGAAATGGAGGCGACCTAATACATGCAGCAACCCTTCCGGATACACTTCCCACCCCATTTCGGTATAATTCTGGTCATTTTCAGGGGCAGCAAAAACGGTTTGTGGCAGATTTTGCTCTTCCGGTATTTCTCTGTTTCGAACAACCCGACGTGTATAATAATTGACGCCCATAAAGTCGATTGGGGTGGAGATGATTTCCATATCTCCAGGTTGAATAAATTTTAAATCTTCCGGTGTGAAAACTTTTAATTCCAGCAAACCCGACATCAGCTCAACAGGATATTGTCGACCTGAAAGTGGTTCCATATATAAGCGTAACCAGATATCGTCTTGCTCTAGGCGGGTTTTACGATCCGCAATGCTGGGTGAGGCGGAAGGATTATGATTAATATTGATCACAACCCCAACCTCCGAACCAGAACTGTTCTTGCGAATAATAGGAACCGCCCAACCATGTGAGAGCAGTAAATGATGTGCACTTTTTATGGTGGCGGGCATATCATTTTTTATACCAGGTGCATGTTCTCCATGCAGGTAACCCATATTGGTGACAACCGACATTTCATTATGTGTCATCCAATGCTTAACACGATCCCCCAGAGCTCTGGTAATCACATCGGTATACTCCACAAAAGCTTCAGCCGTACTGCGAACAGTCCAACCACCACTCTCAAATAACATCTGCGGTAAATCCCAGTGATAGAGGGTGGCAAAAGGAATCACGCCTTTCTCCAACAGAGCGTCTACCAGACGGTTGTAAAAATCAATACCTTTTGGATTAATCTGACCTTTACCGCTTGGCAGGATGCGTGGCCAGGCAATCGAGAAACGATATGCATTTAACCCAATCGACTGCATAAGTGCGATATCTTCCCTGTATCGATGATAATGGTCGATGGCTACATCACCGGTATCACCATTTAAGATTTTTCCAGGTGTATGAGAAAAGCGATCCCAGATCGATTCACCTTTTCCATCTTCATTCCATGCTCCTTCTATCTGATAGGAAGCGGTGGCAGCACCCCATATAAAGTTGTCAGGGAAGTGGTTTTTAATTGTCATGGTCCTCCAGGGGAAAATCTTTTTAGTGATTTTAACCCACTTTACGTTTATTTGTGCTTTATGTTTTCACTGGAATTGGTTCATAATTACCAGCCAGTTTGGAACAGAATGACACGAAGATCATTTTTTTTCGTATTATATTAAGAGAATTTTTAAGCCTGGTATTGTGAAACACCATCGGCATGAAAGGATTTGTACAATGGATAATCGCAGTGGTTGTCTGGTTGGTTTGCTAAAACTATTTTTATTAGACAAACTATTTGATTGGCTGCAAGATCGCTTTGGATTTGGTCAGGGTTGCATGGGATGTGGATGTGGTGTCATTTTGTTGATTGCCTTCCTGCTCATCGCCGGGTCAATCATCTTCGGTACCGATTGGTTCAGCTTGTTTTAATCCGCATCGGCCGGCTGTGATGGCCGCCAGGTAACCACCTGATTGCCACCTTCCTGTTTGGCGATAGACCAGGCCTGGCTGGCATGTTCAAGCAACCTATCCACCTTTTTTTCCTGGTCAGCATTGGTGCAGGCCACACCCATACTGATGCTGATCTGGATTTTTTGTTTATCGATCTCAAAAACATGATCACGAACATGTTGTAAAAGGCGTTCAGCCAGAATTGTTGCGTGTTGGCATTCCGTGTTAGGCATCAAGATCACAAATTCTTCCCCACTGATTCGCCAGACCAGATCACGCTGTCTAAATTCATCCCGGATCATGTTTGACAGATCAACTAAAATTTGATCAGCAACCAGATTTCCCATTTCCAGGTTAACCCGTTTAAACTGATCAACATCCAAATTAATCATGGAGACCACTTTTCCGTAGTGCTCAATATTCAGGTGATCATTGTCCAGGATGGTGAGAAAATGTTTACGATTGAGTAAT
>DAOUGX010000166.1:0-3344 GCA_034428855.1 Anaerolineaceae bacterium
ATGATAAAAAGATATAGCTGAAAACCAGAGCGGCCAGATACTGGGATCATATTCAGCCGGACAGTTTTCCGGTTTTGGCTCCTTATACATTGCCCAAACCCGTGGAATGGCTGTTAGACCTGCCAGAACAATCAACATGACAGGGGTAAAGAAGCCTGTGATCACCAATCCGATGACTGTCAAATATTGGATAGCCATCATACCTAATACAGTGTAACGAGCAGCTTTTTCACCCAGAATTACTGGCATGGTAAAGATTTTTTTGGCTTTATCAGCTGTCAACTTATCGATATGTTTTCCAAATAAAACTGTGGTGGGTCCTAAAGCGTAGGGTAAACTGGCCCAAACAACATTCCAGTCCCAGATACCGCTGATTACATAATAACCGCCACCAACCATTAATGGTCCCCAGATAATCAGAACCGCAATTTCTCCCATTCCAATATACTTCAATGGAAATGTATAAAATAAAACAAATACAATGCCTGCAACCATCAGCCATAATGCAATGCTCCCTCCCTGCAACACCAGAGGTACACCAGCTGCTACAGCGATCAAGCCAGTTACTGCAATATATACCAGCAATGACCGAATGGTTAAAAGCCCCTGCTCCAGAGGTTGAGGACCATATTGAGTACGGAAATAATTATTTTTATCAACCCCGCGTTTATAATCTGTCAGATCGTTGATCAGATTATTGGTTGCATGCGCAAACACCAAACCAACTACCAATAATGCCCAACGACCCAGATGAAAACTTCCATCCCGCCAGGCAAAAATTCCTGCCAGGGCTGCAGAAATAAAAGTCATAATTAAAACTGCTGCCCGGGTTGAAATTAACCATCGTGATATGATATCCAGGGAATCCCATTCAGCTTTATCAATACGTGGGATAACTCTTAATGCTTTTAACCACATACTTGCGTTCATATTTATCCTTTTACTTATTAATATTCGGATAAATATTATCCGATAATGAGCCGGATTTCCTGTTTTTGTAAAATCTTCGATGTCGGACAGTTTACATTCGTATACGAGCGGTGTCATCCTTTTTAATGGGAAGAAAGACAACCCCTTCCTGAATGTCCCCCAGCAATTGAGTTTGTTCCGGCTTATGAAACAACATCCAGGCCAGATAGGCACAGGCTAATGCATTTAATTCTCCCGGATGATGGATATCTTTGGTTGGTAATATTCCCTTCATTAATCGAAAGCGGGTAACTTCCTCAAAAAAATTCATTGCATCCATCACCCCCAGACCCTGATCAAATAATATCAGCTGACGTTGGATGCGTCCTTCCAGGGTCAATGAATCAAATAACGGATTACCCCCAATTAATCGGGAGAAAATGGCTTCTGCTGGAGCTTCCACAAATTGTCTCTTCTGTCCCTCCTGGAAAGGAAGAAAATCTAGGGTAGGAATCCGCTTAAATAACTTAAAACTTCGTCGAACCCAAACCATACAATCCGATTCTGAAGCAGGAGTTCTGTAGATATCAACACCTTCGTGCAGTAAGAATTGCTCTACCTGGCGAAGATCTCTGGAATTACTGACCGGAACTGAGAATAGACGATTTGAATGCTCATCCTGGTCTGCCAGACCCTGGTTGACCATTTGTGGACCATTTATCGCTACACAGGCAGTTCCTAACCCGGCCAAAAAAGCCAAAATTTCCCGCAACGGTCCGTCCCCAATCGCCTGGATGCGTAATTTTTCATCCAAAGCGACGTATACATAAGGTTGATATCGCTGGCTGGGGTCAATTCCCAGAAAAAAAATTGGTTTGTCTTCCATATGATTAATAGTGTAGCGGAATATTCCTGAGTGATCAAACGCTAGGGCTCATCTATTTTCCTGTCATAAACCAATTAAGAACTTTCCGAATTCATCTATAATTAATATATGAAATCTACGAGTAACAATATCTCAAACACATTAATTCTGGGGGATTTTCTTATTTTCATGGTTGTAACCTTGATCGGTTTTGTCAATCACAATAGTCAATTCGACTTGATACGAGTGCTTGCCAATTGGTTGCCGCTTTGTCTTGCCTGGGGAATGGCAGCTCCGATTGTTGGTTTGTGGAATGAACATCAATTACCTTTACAAAAAAGCTGGTGGCGATTGATCTGGGCAATTATCCTGGCCGTGCCACTGGCTGTTGTCATTCGCGGGTTCATTCTGAATACACCTACCATAGGCATCTTTGTGCTGGTGATGATCGCCTTTTCTACCTTGGGAATATTCATTTGGAGATTTATCTGGCAATTATTTATCAGAAAAAAGTAATTAATTTGAGATTGCAGCATTGACTGATACAGGTCTGGACCTCTCCAAAATAAAAAGAACAAAACCTACAACACTGATACCACCTGCCAGCATTAAAGCCGGTCCAAATCCCAACCAGTTGGATAAAACCGGTGCCAGTAAAGGTGCTGCAATCATGGAAAGATATTGCAACGTTTGAGCAGCGGCAACAAACGTGGCATTATGATCCGCTGGTACTCGGCGCATTAATTCATCGAAGAAAACCAGGTTTAAACCTGCGGAGAAAATCCCATTTAATCCAGAAAAAATTACCACAGGCCATACCTGCTGACTCACTCCAACCAGGATGGGATAAAGTGAACTCCCCAAAGTCGTAGCAAGTAAGACCACTCTGGAGCCTCTTCGCCGCGATTGGTTGGTCCAGAAAAAATAGCCGAGAATTACGGTTGTATTCGCAGCGATTTGAATAAGGGCAATCCAATAATCGGAGGCATTAATTTCGCGAACGTAATACAGGGGTAAGAGCGGTGCAGCCAAGGCAGCCCCGGATAAAAAAACAAATCGCTTCCAGATAAAGGAAACAAATGGTTTTTCCTTATAAATTAAACGAACGTAGGATACTGCCTGATCTCTTATACTTGTTTTTTCCTTTTTTACCTGCGGGGGATTATCCGGCAAAACAATCTTGCTGGAAAAATAAAAACTGATGATACCGCCAAGCGATAATGTGATGAAAAATATCTGGTAATTTAATGGAAATGCAACTCGATCTAAAAATTGCCCGGCTATCAATGCAGTTGACGCATTGGTGAATCCCAAAATTGACCAGCGATGGGACATCAATTCAAAGCGACCACGAGATCCCGCCACCTGGTTCATCACTACCGAAAAACAAATACTGAGAATGGTTTGTGGAACGGTTGCAATCGCCCATAAACCCAGAATACCCAGGATGGCAGCAGCTTGTGGTAATAAAAGCACCAGTAACCCTGTAAAACCGTAACTCATCAAAACAGCCAATCGCGCAAAACTAAACCAGGGAACTATATTTTTACGGGTTTCTAAAAAATTCCCC
>DAOUGX010000167.1:0-7882 GCA_034428855.1 Anaerolineaceae bacterium
CCTGGTCGAACGCTTTAACTGTATATGAATAATTGGTTAAAGGCGAAACGCTGGTATCGGTAAATGTTGTAGTATTACCCGATATATTTCCGATTAGCTGGCCATCCCTGAAGACTTCATATCCTGCAACGCCTACATTATCAATGGACGGGGACCAGGAGAGATTAACTCGTAAAGGATTCAATTCTGTACTTGATGTCAAACCTGAAGGTGTTGTAGGCGGTTGATGGTCAACCGAAGCCAACTGAAGGTCAATTACAAGTAAAGCGGTATTAACACCAGATTCACGACTTGCTACCGACATGGCAGATGAACTTAATGTGTCCAAACCAAAACTAAATATTCCTTCTCCGGTGATAGCAGATGTAACATCTACCTCAACCCAGGAATTGGAACTGATTGTACCTGTGGTATTAATAACGTCCAACATATCAGGCGCATTGTTGTTGGTCATCGTATATTCATCCCAATTGTTGTTGATCACGTTACGAACTCTAAAACCAATACTGGATGAGCTGTTAGAAAATATTTGCAGACGAGCTGAGTAAACTGGATTCCCTGCCAGACCATTTATATTAAATTTTAAATAACCATGCAAATCAGGGCTGGCATCCATTCTCAATGAAGTCGAGCGACCATAATTGGAGGTTGGGTTACCAGAATTGACATAGGTATCTGCAAATACAGGGAATATTAACGTTTCAGGTAACGGAGGTGTGGAAATTGAAACGGGATTGCTTAATCCGGAATGATTACCTGCCAGATCAAATGCATTAACTTGAAATTCATAGGACGTCTCAGGAAGTAATGTATTGTCACGATAAGAGGTAATTCCCGAAGGAACGTCGATGATTTCGACACCATTCCGATAAATGGTGTATCCTGCCACACCTGTGTTGTCGATCGAGGCAGACCAATTAATATCAACCGTTGTTGAATTGACTACATTTACATTGACATTACCCGGTATTGTTGGGGCTTGGGTATCCTGTCCGTTGTTATCACACGGAATTACCCCAGAATCAATTACTTCTCCAGCGATGTTTACATAGCTAAAATTCGCGCCAGATGAATTCAATGCCAACATTAAGACGCCTAACGCTCCAGGATTTGCATCGCTGTAAAAAGCAACTCGATTGTCACTCTTGGTAATCGTCTGAACGCCATGACCACTGGCACCTGCCACAAATTGGATGATACCATTCGGATCAAGTTGGCCATCTGTACCTAATGGAGACCAACGTTGGTAGGTATGGTCATGGCCAGTTAAAGCGATTTCTACACCTGAATCAACCATGAGATTCCAGATGTCCATTAATTCTGTCGTGGATGAAGGCGGACCAATATTAAATAATGGGTGATGAAAATAGACAACTGTACATTTCTCACTATTAGCGTTGAGGTCTGATTGCAACCACTGGAATTGGGGTGATCCTGTCCCAACAGGAACGACAGAATAATTTGAATTTAAAGCAATAAAATGCCATCCACCAGCGTCATAACTGTAATAATCAGGAACATTATCCCAATAATCGAAATAACCAGGAGCTACACCATTTTCATATTCATGATTTCCAACAATCGGATTCGTGATGTTCTTAAATTGTCCAAAAAAAGTTTGATCGTTGCCATACCAGTTGATGAATTCAGTATAAGTGCCTTTATTGTAAACATCACCCAGGTATAAAAACATATCAGGATTGAGATTTTTAATTAAATTCGTCACATTATTAGCGTTAGTAATTCCACTGGCACCATCCCCACCAGCAGCTACCATGAGTGGTTGTCCATCTGGTTTAATAGGGCTGGTAAATGGTTCGAAAGAATTGGTATTAATAGGCGTAGATGAAATCCCATTATTAAATGTGACTGAAACACTTCCCATTTGAAACACATAGCCATCCCGCATAACAGCAACAACAGAGAGAACATAAGATCCATCTATGAATTTTTGAGTAGGAAGTAAAAAAGAATAATTACTTTCGAAGTCGGTCAATAGATATTCATTATTCAAATAAAACACCAGTCTTTGTACTCCGGGAGAAGAACCAGTTGTTGCCACTGTTGAGGTTACATTTACTTCTCCGCTGAGTATGCTCCCATCGATGGGTGAGGTAATACACACTTCAACACTGTAATTTCCGGAAGCAGGAGAACTAATGGAACAACCATCGCCATTTGCCTGAACCGAAAGACTGGTGGAAAAAGTCTGGATGACCATTATCATTATGATTAAACCTAGATTTATTATTTTTAAGAATTTCATAATTCACCTCAAATTAAAAAGAACAACAAACTACTTCTTTCGACGAACAATAACTATTAATGATGCGATAAATAAAACAGCTATGCCTGCAATCGCAACTTGACGTGATCCAATAAATATCTCAGGGAAGACCCTTTCAGTTTCACTTGAATCAAATACCCCAATTTCTGGAGATGGTAAATCGTTAATTTGACTTAATACTTCCAGATATTTTGATCCAAAGTTTTCTGATGGTTCGATGTGTGAATTCTCACTGAACTCATTCCAGCTGATTATTCCGATTGCATCCGGAGAGGAAGACATAGCGGTATTGAATTGAGTAATAAACGTTTCACCATTATTCCGCTCGACAATGGTGGTACCTCCAATCAGGCGAGCGTCAAATCCTGGTGCTGCCGGAGCGATCCATAAACCTCCCGATTCATGAACTTTTTCACTCATTGAAATAAGTTTTTCTGGATATCCAGGATATGTTTCAGGATTTACAGAAGACCAGTAATATGCATTTCCATCAATAAAATTCTTAATTTCATCATACCGTTTTATATTTCTTTCCGAAGCTAGTATGTATAGTAAGTTGCGACGGCCTGTGGTTACCTGAATGATTTCTTCTTCACTGAACATCCAGGTACCTGACCAGATGATGACCGGTTTTGAAAACAATGAAAAAGCTGGTCTCCAGGCAAATTCATTAATAAAATGAGTCAAATCATTCGCAATTCTGGCAATCGGAAGAGGATTGCGTTCGAAATCTAATCCCTGATAAATAACGATGAGTTTAAACTCCTCTTCTTCGGCGATCGTTGCAAGTAAATCTAAACGTCGATTCAGTAAATCGGTACTTTTCCAACTGACAATGAAACCATCTATCCCAGCAGCCTTAGCCCATTGAACATGTTGGCGAAGAATGGCTTCATCGTCACTGGAATACCGGCCTAAAATTGGATAATCGGTTTTTGCCCGGTTCCATGAGCCATTATCAAACCAGATATAGTAATATGCCAATATTGGAATAGGATGGGTTGGTGTTTGAGCAAACACATTTGATGGGTTGAAAGAGGTTACCAACAAAAACATAATTAAAAAACCTTTAATCAATTTGAAAAATGAACATGGTAAATTATTCATGTTTTCCTTTGGCTTTTCTTGTGGTTGTCTGCCGGATTTTTTTTGGTTCTACAATATTTTTTGGATTTGCCTGTTTTTTTTCCATCTCCCTGGCACTTTTTTTCCTGGGTTTGGATGATTTTGCGATAGTAATAATTTCTTCAACTTGAGGAACTAAGGGTTCTTTTATTCCTGATGGTACGATTTTTTCATACGAATTTTTTACCACCCTGATCGAAGCTTTCAGCAACCAGGGTCGACCAAATAACAGTAAACCCAGAACAAAAAGCAAACCGAGAAACCCGAAAACAGCAATATCAAAGTATGTGATTACTTTCATATTGACTGTCTGATTTCTCGATAGTGCTACAGGTATGCGATTATCTATGCCTTTAACCCCTGCTATTCGCAGAAAATATGTACCGCGTGCTAAAGATTCAATGTCTACTCCACCTTTTTCATTTAATGGGTACTCTTCAATTCTGCCATCCGGATATTCGAGTAATAGAGATTTTCCGACTGGCCATCCGAACAATCCATCAATTGCATTTACCTGTAATGAATATAGTATTAATTCAATTGTTAAATTTCCGCCTGCAGATGTGTAAAAACGCTGTTGGGATTGGTTTACGACATTGGATCCATCAACCAGTACATTGATTACTGAATAATACAATTTCGTTTCTTCGAGGCCGGTCAATCGTCGGGCTGTTCTACTGGCAGGAAACCATCTCGGTTCACCGTCTTTTAAGACAAACACATCTCCCTGGAGACTACGAATGGTAAATTCTGATACCCTGGAAGGATCCACTTTTATGCCATTTAAATCGACAAAATCCATACTGAAAATTTGATATACATTTATTCCAACCTGAATTGTTTTGTTAGTCGGTACTGATATATCCTGGTACGGTTGATAAATTTCTTCAGTCCATCTACCTAATTCAATTCTTTGATTCGGATGTGAATATTCCTGATCTAATACAAATAAGCGATAAACACCACTTTCACTGATTGAAATTTTCGCAATCCCCTCTTCATCACTATAAAATTTTCTCCCATCCATCATAAAGCCGACATCCGGAATAGACGGAGTCACCTGAATGACAACCTGGGTTGGTAATACACTTAGATATGTATAAGGGGCTTCTGCAAGAAATAAATTTTCTCGTGAATTTTCAGCAGTGATTTTGTAAATGCCGGCATCTTCGTTTACTTTAAATTCCCTTGAAAAGTTGCCATTTTGGTCAGTTGGAGTTTGTCCAAAATATTCACCGTCAAAAGAAAAGAAAATCGATTTGTCCGGCAGAGGATTACCATCCAGATCTTTCATCGAGCCGGATAAAATAAAAGTTTTTCCCAGTTCAACAGGTTGAGGTTGATCCAAAACGATAAGGTGAGTGGCTTTGGTTTGAGGGAACACTTTCAGCCCACTGGCTGCTTTAACAGAAATGAAAGGAAAACTTGATATCAATATTGTCAAGAAACCAGAAATTAATAGTTGTTTCAACAAACGTTTCTTCATTAATCAACCGTTTCAGATATCTTTTTGGTTTTCTTGTATCTGGTTACACCAGTAAATACGCCAGCTAGAATAAAAGCTAACAAAATTCCGCCATAGGTTAAGTAGATGATCGATGTTGGATTTTTATCCTCGGATGCGGTTTGGGTAATGCGTTCAGACCCTATAAATTCAGCCTGTCTGGGTGGTTGGGAGAAATCGAACGCAGAGGTAAGATCATTGGCATTTGCATCACGTTCTGCTAATGGAGGAATTCCCCAATTCATACCGATGAATTTCAGAATTGAGGTGAAATCAAGTATGGTACTATCGATAAACCCTTTTTTGGCATAAGGACTGACCATAATAGCGGGTACTCGTGGCCCATATCCATCTTTATCGACTTGAGGTGGATAGACATGGTCATACCATCCTCCCCAATCATCGTAGGTGAGCAGGAATGCTGATGTACTCCATGCACTGGATCGCATTAATTCCTGAATGATATTCTTCACAAATCTCTCGCCAGCCCTAGGATGTTGTGGAGGATGTTCACTTGCACCAGATGGCACAATGTATGCGACAGAAGGCAGATTTCCTTCACGTAAATCCACAAAATATTCATCGAGGTGAACAATATGGCTTGATAAATTTGGATCGTCCAAATATCGATCAAAATATAACAGTGGAACCCATACGACCTGGGAAGCTCGATTTCCAGCGGATTCAATTGTCCGATAATTTATCGAAGGATCATAATTTTGGACATAAAATTTCCAGGTGATTCCTTTTTCTTCCAATTTATCAAAAATTGTTGGAACATCTGCGAGTTTTTCATTTAATTCCAGTTCTGTTCCTGGTGGGGGAGCTTTTCCGGTAATCCAGAAGAGATGATTGGTTAAACTACCCTCTTTAGCTGAACTAAAAAAGCTATCAAAAAGAACATAATTGTCAGCAAGATTCCAATAATACGGGATATCGCGGTCATCATAATATCCCATAGCGATACGGCCATCCTGATTTCTGCGGTTCAAAGCAGCGACAAACCCATCCATTTTTCCGTCGTTCACCTGCTCCATGAACGTTGCCTGGTTATGGCTGATATCAGTAATTGTATTATCCCCAATGTGCCATGGCTCAATATATTCTGTGTTCGGATCTTCCGGATCGACGGGCATTTTTATTCCAGGAGGGAAACCATCTGCACCAGGATATGTACCAAAATAGTTGTCAAAGCTATGGTTTTCCTGCATGATGATTACAAAATGTTTTATGGGAGTCGTGGTTTCGGTTTCTTGTGGATCGCTATCTGCCGAAACAGAACTTAATCCAAAGGTATTTATAAGCAGTGATGTGATAATTATGATAAATAATGATTTCATTATGGATGAACCTCGTAAATGATAATAATTGGTTGAACAATTGTGTTGCCTTGTTTGTCTTTGGTTGTGATTGATTCTGTATGAACCGCCCTTCCGTTGTACAACTGTACATACCCCATCAATTTGTCTGAAAAGAAAGTGGAGCGAGACGCAGAAAATGAGTCCCAGATAATATATTGGATTTCAGACCTGCGAATTTGAGCATCCGGATTATTGATGGGTGTATAAGAAGGATTTCGATGTAATGGATTGGGACTGACTGAGAGTCCATAAGCAGGTCTCTGACCATAAAATTTAATAATATTTGCCATGGAAGGGCCAATTGTCATAAAAGTGGAATTAAGCGGGGCATTATTTTTAACCCATTCACCTGCTTCACGTCCACCAGGAACTCCACCAGTGCCAGCCAGAAAGCGATTAGAAATTTCAGGCTGGATCCTTTGCCAGCTAGTAACTCCTAATGAAAATATTAATATTAGGGTGAGAATCAAGGATATTGCTTTAATGTTCGTGAAAAATTTTGGTAATGAAAACCGCATTGATTGAAGAGAAAATTGGTCTATCGATCCTAAAAATCTTCCAGCCAGAATTGCAATAGGAGGTGCTATTGGCAAGAGGTACTGAAAACCTTTAACCGGCCATATTTGAAAGAAAATCGTAGGGATTAATATCCAACATAAGAGTAATTTTTCTTTCCATGACCTTTTATTCCAGAGAAAAATGATCCCCAAAATGGCAAATATTACGACCAATATTCCGATCGATTGAGGAATATTATTCAAATAAAAAGACCAATCGTGATTTGGACGTCGAAATAATTGCCAGGCAAGATAGTTACGTCCAGTGGATGAGTTTCCAGCCAGCATAATGGAGAGTGGAAACGGTAATAATACAATAACCCATAATAACAAGGAAATAAAAATATCCCGTATTCGAACTTTAATTTCTGGAGATAAAGCAAGAAAACTATAGATTGCTCCCATTAAGATTATGCTTGTTTCTTTGGCTAAGAATGTAAATCCCATACTCGCGCCAGTAAAAAACAACCAGATCGAATGCTGAGAGATACTGAATTTGGCCAGGAAAAAGAGTGAAAGTGTTACAAAAAATACCATTGGTCCATCTAACAGCACCTGACGCGAAACCAATACATGGTAAGGCATTAATGCCATAATAATTGCTGCTAGAGCCCCTGGAATTTGTCCGAAAAGTATTTTCCCCGTTTGATAAGTCAGAAAAATGGTTCCTAAACTGATTGCGACAGAAAATAATCTACCAGCCAGATCACTAAAATGAAATTGATAAACAAATGATAATAAGACTTGAAATAATAAAGGATGTGCCCGAAATATGGGGAAAATGTCCTCCAATACGGGTACAGATGCAATTGCAGCAGCCTGGCCAGAGTAAACCGCTTCATCTGTGTTATAGCCCATTGCATTAATTTGCCAAACACGTAGAAATATGCCAGCAGAAAAAGCAAAGACTAACAATAACCGAGTTAGCAATGCTTCATCGATCCCTTCAATTTTCTTAAGGATCGGTTTCACTTTTATAAACTTAACTTCAGCGATCAATTCTGACATAATTCTCCATTTTTTCATTTTCCTTTTATTTAGCAAAAAT
>DAOUGX010000168.1:0-1516 GCA_034428855.1 Anaerolineaceae bacterium
TATCTGCTGGAATTTCAGCACCCGCTTTGCGCAAATGAAAATACAGTAGAGGTGCCATTCCATGCATTTCAACTTCGTTAATCACCTTCGTCCAGTCGGAAATCGCGTTGGCGTACCGGTGAATTTGTAACCGCTGGTCTGCAGTCTGTTCCAGATGAGCACAGGAAGCCAGTAAATTAAATAGAGGGTCCTCAATCATAGGGGCGAGAATCAAACATCCAATCAGTATTAATTATAGTTTGCCGAAATATTGAAATTAAAAAAATCCTCCCATTGATTGATTTCACTGGGAGGATACCTTCACGATTTAAGAATTAACCTTGTAAGCCCCATCCGGTATAAATTACTTCGTCGGAACCGTCAACCATGACAAAGGTTAGTGTTGTTTCTTTGAAAGGATCGATTGCTGTTGGTTGTTGAAGATCCCAGGGTAATTCCCATTCGACATATCCATACACATCGGTTTTTTTGGTCGATTCTTCAACACCATCCACAAACAGGGTCACATCCTTTCCTTCAACCGGATTGGAAATACCCATTTTAGGGCTGGAAAGATTTAAATTCACGTCTGCATCTGCCGGGAATGGTTGTGATGAAACATGTGCATATGCCAGGAAGAAATTGGAATCGCCAAGAAAATCTTCATAACCACCGCGAATATAATCGGGGGTGGGGGTTGGTTGGGATGCCTGCGCATGTACGGGCAAAACACCACTCTTAACAACAGGTTTCAGCCATTTTTCCGGTAAGAACCCGGCAGCAACAATTCCGCCTCCGCCAGCAATGATTGTTTTAAGGAGATCTCGGCGAGAAATCTTATCCATATGAATCCTCCAATAAATGCAAATTAATATGGTCTATTATACATAATTTTTGTCAGGAAAATCAACCCATTTTGTCAACCATTTTCGATCGAATGAGATTCGCTTTACATATCTCAGTTTGGAATTATACTTATTTTGTGCAAGCATCAGCTGAATTTCGTATCCCCGAGCACTATGCCACTGATAAACGCGGACCATTACGCTGGGTCTGGTCACATGCTATTCACCAGTGGGTCTACATACTGGCAGCCTTAATCGGAGCTTTTGGAAATGCCGCCATGATGGCTGTGGTCCCCATTCTGACCGGGCAGGCTTTTAACATGGTGCTCTCCGGGAGTGTTGACTTGAAACGCCTGGGTAATTTGGCGTTATTGCTGGCTGGCTCGCAACTGGTGCGCGGAGTGCTCCAGCTGGGTCGAAATTACGGCTTCGAATTCACCGCTCAACGCATCGAACGTGAGGTGCGCTATGAGCTTTACACCAATCTGCTCGGCAAGAGTATGACCTTTCATAACCTGCAACCGGTGGGGGACACTATGGCGCGGGCTACCAACGATGTACGTGAGGTGAACTATATGTTCAGCCCGGGTTGGAATGTGGTGATTGGTTCGTTCAACTTTCTGCTGATGCCATTGCTGTTCTCAGCCCGTTATCATCCGGACCTTTTACTGGTGCCGATTATCTTTACCATC
>DAOUGX010000169.1:0-1623 GCA_034428855.1 Anaerolineaceae bacterium
TGATGTTTGATTTTCTTGATTTCCTCCGGAGATGGTTTTGCAGTGCCAATATCCATCCGTCGATAAAAGTATCTCGAATCAGATGAAATCACCTCCGTTTGCAAATCTTCCGCTAATCGGATAGATAAATCAGTTTTTCCCGATGCTGTTGGACCAACAATAAATAAAACTGGTTTTTCTAATTTGTTAATCCACATTCTTAAACCACTTTAAATTATGTTGTCCATTTTTAGAATTTCTGATGATGGCAATTGTATCAATTCTCCAGTTTTGATTTTCGAGATTATTCTGATCCAAATACTCATTTGCGACAATTTCGATCTTTTCAATCTTTCTGGTATCAACCGCATCTTCTGGATAACCAAATTGTGTGGTTGATCTGGTTTTTACTTCAAAAAAAACCAGATCATTATCTTCCATACCTATAATATCAATTTCTCCAGATTGAGTGCGGAAGTTCCTCACTAAAATCTTTACATTTCTCTTTTTAAGAAATTCGATGGCAGTATCTTCACCCCAACGGGCTAATTCTTGTTTTTTCATTCTATTAAAAAATTCTATCATGGAAGGCAAACCATTCCAAAGTAATTTAATGCTACACTTGAGAATAATAAACACTGGCAAGTAGTAAAGAATATTTAAATTTCTGGGAGGCATTTTGCCATCGGCTGAAATTATTACAATTGGAACTGAGCTGCTTTTAGGTGAGATACAGGATACAAACACAAGATTAATTGCAAAATTCTTGAGAAATGAAGGGATTGACTTGTATCGAACTACCATGATTGGTGACAATGAAAACCGTATAACATCAGCAGTACTTGAATCTTTATCCAGAGCTGATCTGGTCATTACTACTGGTGGTCTCGGTCCTACAGTTGATGATCCTACAAGAAATGCTATTGCCCATGCGATCGGCTCTGAATTGGAGTTTCGGCCAGAATTATGGCATCAGATCATACAAAGGTTTGAACGCTATGGAAGAATCCCAACAGAAAATAATAAAAAACAAGCATATATCCCGGTAGGAGCAACACCTATCGAAAATGCTGTGGGTACTGCACCAGCATTTTATGTTTACTTTGAAAAATGTATGATCATTTCCCTTCCGGGAGTTCCAAAAGAGCTTGAATATTTATTAGAAAATCAAGTAAAGGCAATTTTAAAAAATCGATTTAAGAATAAATTCGTTATACAGACTTTTGTTATCCATACAGCTGGACTAGGTGAATCCGTAATTGATGAAAAAATATCTGATCTTGAAACTTTGACCAATCCTACTGTTGGAATTGTTGCATATCCAGGGCAGACTGATATTAGAATCACAGCAAAAGCCACTAACAAATCAAAAGCCACAAAAATGATATCTGCAGTATCGGAGACAATTTCTCACCGCATCGGTGGTTATATTTTTGGATTTAATGAAGATACCTTGGACGAAGTTTTAGCAAAAATGTTGCTCAAGAATAAGATTAATTTATGTATTTACGACAATGACATTGATAGAAAAATCTCACAAGCTCTTCAAAAGTACAATGTGATGATACTGGAACCAGGTTTCAAAATAGAGGATTTTTATGAAATGGATGAAACAAATCGAGAGGATTTATACAAATTAATAAA
>DAOUGX010000170.1:0-3505 GCA_034428855.1 Anaerolineaceae bacterium
AGTATAGCCCGCCACGAAATAAAATGAAGTAGGAAAAATGACCGTGTAAAACAAAGTTCGTTTTGATAATTCTTCCCCAAAATTGTCTCGCACAAATAAATACAACAGGAATAACCCAAAAATAAAAAATATATTTGACACGAAAATCGCTGACAGTATTGTTGGTTTAATAAAAAATCCAACTATTTTTATTAAGAATGAATAAAGAGGTGGCCAAACAGAATTAACGAGATCAAAGTTGTATCCCAGATCAGCAATTTCAATATAATGACCTGTATCCCATCTATACCAGGGGGCAAGAAACAGCTTACTGAATTCACTTCTTTGCTCTAGATACTGAATATTGTTTTGGGTTATTTCTGCATATGGAAAATCTGGTCTGGGCTGAAAAATGCCAATTAATAAGATTATGCTGGTGAATAATCTTAAAAACAAATAAACCGCTAATGCATAAATTATTGCTCTTACACATTCAGATTTGTAAATTCTTCGAAGGTCAAGAATAATTATGTTATTTCCCTCGTTAATTATTTGTGTTTTTTTAGTTGTAAGTTTATTATATTCTAATAACTTAAATCAATAGATGACCTACAGCTACATAATTTAAATCCATATCTAAAACCAAGGTAATCAAATTTTATGTCATCTAATTCTCTCACTAAGCGAATTTTTAAATTTGATAACCAATCAAAAAGGAGAAATTTGGCTTCTTTCTCTATTAATTTGATAATTATAATAATTTCAATTTTTTATCTAATTAATATTAACAGTGGACATGATTGGGGTGGGGATTTTTCAATGTACATTCTGAATGCTAAAAATATTGTTCAAGGACTACCATATGCTCAGACCCCTTATATATATAATGAAAATGTGTCAGATTATGGCCCATCTGCTTATCCGCCTATTTTTCCACTTCTATTATCTCCTATAATTGCAGTATTTGGTGTAAATTTCCTGTTTTTAAAAATACCAGGAATACTTTGTTTTATAGGTTTTCTATTGTTTTTTAATAAAAAAATAATCCCTGAAGGTTTTTCTCCTTTTTTACGAATTATTTTGATAATGATTATTGGTTTTTTTCCTTATTTTTTCATTTTATCTGAAAGTATATTATCAGAATTTCCATTTTTGTTTTTTTGTTTTTTATCGCTTATGATGATAAATAAGCTTTCTAATTGTTCAAAGAAAAATAGAAAAACAAAATTAATATCATTAGCTACAGGACTTCTTATCTATATTTCGTATGGGATTAGATCTATAGGAATAATTCTGATTCCTATAATGTTTTTATTATTTATATTTAGGAACAAAAAAATTTCATTGGAGGTTGTGACAAGTTTTGCCTTCACCATTTTATTGGTTTTTATCCAAAGTTTATTAATTCCACAAACTAATAAATATTTTGATCAAATTCCATTCTCTATTTTCGAGTTATCTTCATCATTATTACAATCAACCACTTATTACCTGATTTTAATAATTAATCTTTTCGATTTGGATAGTATTTTCCTTCAAGGATTATCATTTTTGATTTCTATTGAAGGTTTTGTGCTTGGCTTATTAGTTCATGGCAAAAAAAAATTATCCAGTTTTGACTTGTTTTTTTTCTTTTACATTGCTGCTTTATTGGTTTGGCCTTCCTACCAATATTTAAGATTTCTTGTCCCCATTATTCCGTTATATTTTCTATACATAATAGAAGGTTTTGATTTTTTTATTAAAAAAATAAATATTCGAACTGTCAGAATTATAATTCCTGTCATCTTAGTGGGTTTTGTGAGCTTCAATTACATCCAAACATACATGGAAATTTTTCCACGCCCTATCAGCGCTATTGAAAAACCTGAAACACAGGAATTGTTTCAATTTATTAAGGCTGAAACAAAAGAAGAGGATGTCATTCTATTTTTTAAACCAAGGGTTTTGGCGTTATTCACTGATAGAAAGTCTCTCGCGATGAGATTTCCTGATCCTGATGGAGATGCCATTAGCAAAATGAAGAGTTTTGGGGTCGATTATGTTATTCTAAATAAAAACCACATGTTTGAATATCAACCAGAGTTGAAACTTTTCATATATTCCAATCCACAATATTTTGATTTAATTTTTGAAAATTTGGATTTCAACATTTATAAAGTTATTTATTAATTATCAAATTTTTTATTATTAACTCACATCAAAAAATCCTTACCTTTAAGCTTTTATGAAGATTTTCACTAAGTCTCTTATCTTAAAAACAAAAATGCAGAACGAAAAAAAATTTATTAAAAATTCCTATCTTCTTCCTCTTTTTTTGATTCAATTTGCCTTTTTATCAATCAGTATTTTTTTCATTACTCCAGACTTTGTCTTTGGTAACGATTTCTTCGATTTCTACAACGCCGGGCAGGCTACCTTTATCGAAAAAATCAGTCCTTATTCTGAAATTGTGGAACTCCGTAACCAGATTGGAGTCTATGGTAAACCAGCTCAACCCGGACAGGACCGCCTGGCTTTCAACTACCCCCCTTACGCACTCATTCCCTTCCTCCCACTCGCTTTTCTTTCTTTGAAATGGGCGCAATCTATCTGGATGGCGTTTTTATTTTCCACTTTTTTGATCCTACCCTTGGTGGCTTTTTCTCGCATCCCGCGCTGGGCTTTGACCACAGCATTTACCCTGTACCCCATCAGCTTCAGTCTGATCCTTGGAAATTTTGCCATTCTATTGGGAGCTTTCCTGATTTTCGTGATCGGTAATTTCTTATTTTCTGACAATACCTCGTCCAGGCTTGATATCTTTTCAGGCGTTTTGCTAGCATTCACAACCATCAAACCACAATTCAGCGCTCTTTTTATTCTCTTTATTCTGCTGTTTGCATTGTGTTCCAAACGCTGGAAATTTATTCTCTCATTTATCGTCAGTTGTCTGGTGTTCCTTGCTTTTTCGTTCATCCTGTTACCCTCATGGCCCGTCGAGTGGTATCACCAGTTATTTAGGTATGTTGATTCCAATCAGGCTATTCCGCATATCACCATTTTCCTGCAACTCTTTCAGAAGGAATCCACTGCTAATCTGCTCTCCGTCTTCATCACCATCCTAATGTTTCTGGTGCTGGCATGGATGCTGCGTCAACAGTGGCTCGGCAGGTTTTCTTCCTTAAAACTCCTGGCTTTTATCGGATTCCTTACTTATTTCATCCACCCGCGTACAGTCTCTTACGAGCAAATGGTATTCCTCGTCCCATTTCTGATCTGGATCTTCGCCAACTCTCCCCACCCTTCCACCTTCACCAGGCTTTTCTTCTACTTCTCCGCCATCCTCGTCTCCTGGGTAGGGTTCTTTGCTTCGAAAGCTGGCTGGGCTGCTCTCTTCCCTCTGGAATGGATTTTTATCTTCTATCTGATCTGGATGGCATACATCTTCCTGAGCAGACCCCCAAACGCTGTACACCTCCAAACTCATGACTCGACAGGCCTTTAAACTCTGGTAGAATCAGCTTAAGAGTGTTGGTACTTGGGA
>DAOUGX010000171.1:0-8174 GCA_034428855.1 Anaerolineaceae bacterium
ATTGCTTTAAAAAACATTTATCCATGCAATGAAAATTATGACAATAGACACTTACCAAAGTTTTCTGCAAAACTGATAATGAAGTAGATCTCTAATGTTTACTGCTTTTATCCGAGATGTCAGAAATTAATAGCAAGGAGGACGTATGCCCCCTCAGGGACGAATAGAAGTACGAGATATTTATTGCAAAGGCTGTGAAATTTGTGTGTCTGCCTGCCCACAAGGCGTTTTGGCACTGGCCCCCGACCGCATGAACGCCAAGGGTTATCATCCGGTAGAATTAATTGAACAAGGATGCACTGGTTGTGGCATCTGTGCGATTGTTTGTCCAGAAGCTGCGATTATTGTTTATCGTGAAGTAAAAAGCCGGACCCAATAAAAAAGAGGATAAATATGGCGAAAGAATTAATGAAAGGAAATGTTGCCATTGCAGAAGCCGCTGTTCGTGCTGGTTTGAATGCATATTTTGGATATCCCATCACCCCTCAGACGGAATTACTGGAATACCTTTCTGCTCGGATGCCAGAACTAGGCCGCACATTCTTACAGGCAGAAAGTGAATTAGGGGCAATCAACATGGTGTATGGTGCAGCATGTACCGGTGCCCGAGTTTTGAGTTCCTCTTCCAGCCCAGGGGTAAGTTTAATGATGGAAGGTGTATCCTACATCGCCGGCACCGAATTACCCGTCGTACTGGTGGATGTTATGCGCGGTGGACCTGGTTTGGGAAATATTGCCCCTGCCCAGGCTGATTACAATCAAATTGTGCATGGTGGCGGTCATGGTGATTACCATCCGATTGTTCTGGCACCCGCTAACATTCAGGAAGCCATCGATCTGACCTATGGTGCATTTGACCTGGCTGAAAAATATCGTGCGATCGTGGTCATACTGGCGGATGGATCTCTTGGGCAAATGATGGAACCTGCTGAATTGCCCGAAATGAAACCTGTCATTATGCGGACACCTGACTGGGCTACCTATGGTTCAGAAGGTCGTGAACGTCGTTTCTTATCCTCCATTTATCTTGATCCTCCCCAACAGGAAAAAACGAATTTCCGCCTGGAACGCAGATGGCAGGAAATCAAAGCCAATGAAGTCCAATACAAAGAATATTACCTGGACGATGCTGAATACGCGGTTGTGGGATTTGGCACTTCAGGTCGTATTGCTTTGTCAGCAGTCCGCGCAGCCCGAGCAAGAGGAATCAAAGTGGGGCTTTTCCGTCCGGTCACCTTAGCTCCCTACCCTGAAAAAGAATTGTTTGAACTCAGTAAACGTCTAAAAGGCTTACTGGTTGTTGAAATGAGTGCCGGACAAATGTTGAATGATGTAATTAATATCACCCATAATCAAATTCCAATTGAATTCTATGGACGTATGGGGGGAATTTTACCCATGCCGGAAGAAATAGAAGCGGAGATTGATCGAATGGTCACGGAACCACCAGCTAGCGAAGGACACCCCCGAGACCGTTGGTTGGCTAGATTTGGAAAGATGAACTAGGAGATCTGCGATGGAAAATTTACCAATGGAAGAACAATTAGTTTATGATCGTCCTGATTCGATGGCAAGTGTTCAAACCCATTATTGTCCGGGTTGTACGCATGGGGTTGCACATCGTCTGGTGGCAGAAGTAATTGATGAAATGGGTATTAAAGATCAAATGATCGGGGTTGCCTCGGTAGGTTGTTCCGTGTTTGCGTACAATTACTTCGATTTTGATTTTGTCCAGGCTCCGCATGGTCGTGCACCTGCCATGGCGACAGGTGTAAAACGTGTGCTTCCTCAACGCTTTGTGATGACCTACCAGGGTGATGGTGATTTAGCCTCTATCGGTATGGGAGAAATTGTGGCAGCAGCTGCACGTGGTGAAAATATCACTGTTATTTTTCTCAACAACGCAAACTATGGTATGACCGGTGGACAGATGGCACCGACCACTTTACCAGGTCAAAAGACATCCTCTTCTCCCGGAGGAAGAGATATCGAGTTGGCTGGTTTCCCCATTCGCACAGCTGAAATGTTAGCGACGCTGGATGGCGCAGGATATGTAGTTCGACGTAGTTTACACGACCCCAAAAACGTACGCATGGCCAAAAAAGCCATTCGCCTGGCTTTCGAAACGCAGAAACACGGGCTTGGTTTTTCCCTGGTGGAATTGCTCTCCACCTGCCCAACCAACTGGGGTTTAACTCCAGTACAGGCTCTCAAATGGGTGGAAGAAGCAATGATCCCTTATTATCCTTTGGGTGATTACAAGGTAAATCCTGCTCTTAAAGAGCTAAAAGTTTAGGTGGAGGAGAGATGCAAAAAGAAATTATCATTGCAGGGTTTGGTGGCCAGGGTGTGTTATTTGCCGGTCAATTATTAGCATATGCTGCCATGGACACAGGCTTACAGGTTACCTGGATCCCTTCGTATGGTCCTGAAATGCGTGGTGGAACAGCCAATTGTACCGTCGTAATCAGTGATGAAGAGATTGGTTCACCCATGGTCAGCCGACCCAGCGCTGTCATTGCCATGAATTTGCCTTCGCTGGATAAATACGAGGACAAAGTAAAAGAGGGTGGATTATTGGTTGTGAATTCCTCCATGGTGGATCGTGATGTGGATCGCATGGATATTAAAGTAGCTATGGTACCGGCGAACTCCATTGCTGAAGAACTGGGTGAAAAACGCATGACCAATATGGTATTGCTGGGTTCTCTTCTGGCAAACATGGATATTTTACCTGTCTCAGCTGTGGAAAAAGCATTAAAAGAACACTTACCGGAACGCCATCAGAGATTATTTGCCCTTAATCAGGAAGCCATGAAACGTGGCTCAGAATACACTGCAGCGATCATAACTGCGTAGAAAATAATTTTCAATAAAAACAAACCCAAACCTGAAATTAAGATTTGGGTTTGTTTTTATTTCCATCAAATGTTTCAGCATCTTTAGGAAGGTTTTTCACCTGCTGTAAATATGTTGAAACATTAACATCTTCTTCATGATGGTAAGCATAACCAAGATCTTCAGCTACGGGGATACTTATTTTGGGCATCAGTTTTCCCATCTTTGCTAACGAATACCAGATATCTTCTTCGTTAATCCCTGGATATGTCGTCAGAAGCTCTTGCCAAAGATCCTCCGGAAGTAACCTTCCGAATTTCTTCCCCATTTTACCTGCGTTAATCTTCCAGCCATGTTGCATAGCGATATACCAGGTTACCATCTTATTTAAACAATCGCGTACGATGACCTCAAATAAATATTTAGCCGTTACCAATTCATTCCGCCACAAAGCTTTCGCTACATACGTAGACACCCACCAGAATTCATTTACGATCAGGTCATATTCATCCTGGGTCGGTTTTTGGGTGATATAACTGGATTCGTCTGCTGGTGGTAACGGGGGGATACAATCATCCTTATTCAATAATACGACAGTCAGACTATCCTCCAGAGCAGGTTGGATCATATCCAGATCGGCAAAGGAAAGATCGATTCTGACTCCATCAGCAAATTGCATCAAATATACATACTGCTTTTCCGGTTGCTCTTCATGGCGATTGAACTGAAGAATAATCAGTTCACCAAAAGTACGAATCCAGGATTTATCACTTATATATGGATCAAGTTTCTGAACAAAAAAGATGATGTCATAATCACAAAAAATATCCTGCTGGATGTTTGGATTAACCCGTGAC
The DNA here is from genome assembly GCA_034428855.1 of Anaerolineaceae bacterium. Classification (GTDB taxonomy): domain Bacteria; phylum Chloroflexota; class Anaerolineae; order Anaerolineales; family Anaerolineaceae; genus UBA6170. Next base: position 3,696 of record DAOUGX010000171.1, read on the forward strand.
CCATTCATAACGACAGCCCGAATATTGTCATCAATACGAGCAAAATCAAGAATCTGTTTCAATACCTGGGTTTCACTTCTCATTAGAACCCCTTCAATAATTTTGATGATGGGAATTAATGTCGAATTCTTCCCCGACGTGGTGAAAAGGCGAAGGATAATAAAAAGATTCCGGTTGCAGTCAGTACAATCGCTGAACCGGAGGCGATATTGATATAGTAACTGATGTACAAACCAACCACACTGGAAACCGCACCAATCACAGCTGATACGATCATCATACTTGGTAAACGCCGGGTAAGCAAATAGGCAGAAGCAGCAGGTGTTACCAACATGGCAGCCGCCAACCCTACCCCTACTGTTTGGATGGATACCACAACCGTTAACCCCAACATAACCAACATCAAATATCGTAAAAATTGCACCGGGAGTCGGATCATTGTGGCCAGAATGGGGTCAAAAGAAATGACCATAAATTGTTTGTAATTCACACCGACAATCACCAGAATGATTATTGTCAGGATTGATGTAAAAATCAGATCATTGTTACTTACACCCAGAACATTCCCAAATAAAATATGACTTAGATCCACTGCATATGTGCGGATACTGCTGATCAAAGCGACGCCTAACGCGAACGCTGCGGAGAAAAGAATTCCGATGGCTGTATCTTCTTTAATGGTACCTTCACTGGAGAAAAAACCGATTCCAATCGCAACTACAATTGCTGCAACAAAAGCGCCTAAAATTAGATTTCCACCGAATAAATATGCAATCGCAACACCAGGAAGGATCGCGTGGGCAAGGGCGTCCCCCAAAAAAGCCATACCGCGTAGCACAATATAAACACCCACCACGGAACACAAAACTCCAACCAACAAGGCTGCCAGAAATCCACGCTGCATAAAGGAATAAGTAAAAGGTGAGGTGATGAATTCAATCATTCTTCACCTGATTTCCTCTGGTGGACAACATTCATCCACCACCATGACACCATGCATGGATAGCACCTGACCACCAAAACCAATCTGTAAGTTTTCAGGTGTAAACACCGCTTCCGGTTTCCCATAAGCAATCATTTTTCGATTGATTAATAAAACCTGAGAGAACCGGTTTGCAGCCATGTTCAAATCGTGTGTTGACACCAGGGATGTAACACCTTGTTCATGTAAAGTTTCCAGCAAATACATGGTTGTTTCCTGGGTACTTGCGTCCACCCCGGTGAAGGGTTCATCCAGTAATAGAATGTGAGGACCCTGGGCTAAGGCTCGAGCTAAAAATACTCTTTGCTGCTGACCACCGGATAGATCAGAAATAGGTTTATTTGCCAGATCTGCAATTCCCATTTGATCTAAACTATGCATGGCAAGATCCATATCAGATTTTCCCGGCTTTTGCAGCCATTTCAGCTTTCCAAAACGTCCCATCACCACCACATCCAGCACAGTGACCGGAAACTTCCAGTCAATTGCTTCCCGTTGGGGAACATATGCAACACAATTTATGTGATCTCCCAAAGGTCTGCCATGAATTTCGATACTTCCAGAACGTATTGACAATAAACCTACCAGCACCTTAAATAATGTTGACTTTCCAGCACCGTTTGGTCCAACAACCGCTAACGATTGACCGGCCGGGACAGTAAAACTGATATTTTTTAGAATCATTTCCCCATTGTATCCAGCTTCAACATTCTTAACTTCAAGATTGGCTAATTCAATTTCACGATCCATGAGGTTTTCCAATTTGATTAATCAGCTAAAGCTTTCACCATTTGATCAACATTATACTTCATCAAATCAATATAAGATGGCGCATTCCCATTCGCCTCACTGGTGGAGTGGGTATATAAATCATGAACCACCTTGATTCCGGTTTCCTGTGATAGCTGCTCGGCCAATTCCGAATTTGAACCTGTCTCCATGAAAATCGCCGTTGCACCGGAAGCCCGCATCTGATCGACTAACTCCGCCATTTGCTGGGCTGAAGGGGTCGATCCACTACTTACACTATGAATGATCGTCCCAACCACCGTAAAACCATATCGATCAGCAAAGTAGCCAAAACTTTCATGATTGGTAACAATTAAACGCCGCTCAACTGGAATTTCAGATACTCTGTTTTTTATATAGGAATCTAACTCTTTCAGTTCATCAATGTACTTGAGTGCATTTGTTTCATAGGTTTCTTTTCCATTCGGATCGACCTGTATTAATCCATCACGGATATTTTCCACATAGGTGATAACCAGATTTGGGTCCAGCCAGAAATGCGGGTCGATTTCATGATCATGGCCATCTTCCTCGGTATGACCTTCCTCTATGGTTCTGCTTTGCAATCCAGACGACGCTTCAATGATTATTTGATCGGCTGGAAGGTTTTCAAGGATACCAACCAGCCACTCTTCAAATCCAGCTCCATTGATGAAAAGAATGTCACTGTCACTGATTTTCGCCACATCTCTGGGCGTAGGTTCAAATGCATGCGGATCCAACCCTCGAGGAATTAAGGTTTCTACCACAATCCGATCCCCGGCCACTTTTTGCACAATATCCCCCAGGAAGGATTCAACTGCAATCACTTTAATGGATGATTGGCCCTGTAAAGTTGTGGAAGGGTTCATCTGACAGGCAGCCAATAAAATGACTGATAATGTAACGAATGATAGAACTTTCTTAAACATTTTTTCCTTAATACCTATTAATTAAATAATCCTTATTGAAAATCATTTTCATTTTCAATTATAATAGGGATCAGGCAGGTGTCAACAACCGGAAATTAACGTTGTTATGGGTAATGAAGTTGGCGAATTTGATATCCGGATGATCTCAAGGAATGAAATTCATAAAAGTTCCCGCCGCCAATTGGGTTACTTCACTTCCGTCTCTGGCAACTCTAATCACGCTGTTTTGTCCGGTGGTCATGTTGCTTTGGGACACCAGAATGTAATTTTCACTCGACCAACCTTCCACCACAAATGAACCATCCTCAACGGTAGCAACCACCTGAGGAGATTGACTTCCATCCACAGGAACCACAACCACTTTGCCTAATTCCTGCATGGGATCCGCTCGTTGAACCACATAAGCCAACCATTCACCCGAGGGAGAAAATCGGGCTGATCCGGCCAGAACCTGATCTGCAATGATGGGATAAACAGTCTCCATGTTGGATTCAAGATTTCGCACGCGCACATGATTCTCAGCGCCACAAACAATGGCTATCATGGTCAGGTCATCGGAAATACTGCTCAAACAAATTCCCAGTCGTTCCTGATCATCCACCAGGGTTCGAATAGAATTATTGAGAGGGTTGAAAATATACAACCCGTTATACCCCCAAAAAATCATATAACCACCAATTCCTGTCATGCCAGTGGCATAAATCAAGCGACCATCATCCGTCCATTGAACCGGAAAATAAACCAGACCCGGATCATTTTGAGTATCAGCCACAATGGATGCGATTAATTGCTGGTTGCTCCCATCAGTATTTGCAACAAAAATTTCTGACTTCAGGTTGCCTTCCCCCCAGCTACTGGTCGACCAGGATATCTGTTGACGGTCTGGTGAAACAGCGATATAAACAGGATCCATTGATTCAATGAAGTCCAATTTTTGTGTTCCCTGAGCATTCACTCGAAATACTCCAGGATTACTGCTGAATTCAGCGTAGAAAACTTCATCGGTGAATGTATTTACCTGTTTGTCACCATACCAATTGGACATACCCGCAGGAAAATCAACACCTAAAGACTGTCCTGAGAAATCATATGCTTTAAATGAACCTTCCTGGAAGACATAAAAGCCTTGATAACGCTCGGAATTCTCCGAATCTGGTTGTTTTATTTCTGATGGTTGGGTGTTAGTTATCGTCACTTCAACTGCAGGTACATCTGTTTCAACCGGGACATCGACCATTTCAGTTTGCAAAGCTTCAATGGTAGCTTCCAGATCTGGTGCCTGGGTGATGGCTACTTGTTGTTGAAATGGCAATTGACAGGCTGATGCGGTTATCAGGATAATTAAAAATAAGAATAAAAATGGGAATAAAAGCTTTTTCTTTTGAAACATCATTTCCTCCGTGGTAGATTACAAATCATTTTCAATATTAATAATGCACTCATCTGATGTCAATTAGCCAAAAGAAGGGATTATGCAGATACTTTTAGGTTAAATCAAAAAACCTGGCGAGACATGTCGTTCTATTTTCAGACAATATAAATTCATACAAAGGATACTATCTAGATATTGTCAAAATTATTGAATTTGTGTACAAAATGACTTGCATTTCAGTTTAAATTATGATAATATCTTGCTACCTATAACAAGGAATTAGAAAGCAAATCGCTCCGCTTGGAGTGGTTTATTTCTTTTTAATCGGGATAAATCACAACAAAATTTCTAAAAGGAAGAGACATGTCTGTATCATTTCTGACGCAAGAAGGTTATGATGAACTACAAAACGAGCTGGATTTTCT
>DAOUGX010000172.1:0-3018 GCA_034428855.1 Anaerolineaceae bacterium
AAGATGAATCTCAAGTTAAGGTATCGGATTCATTGTCACGCCCTGAAATTGGTCGCGATAAAGATTTAGGTTTTATATCACCGGTTGTGGCAAAATTAGCCCGAGAAAACAATATTGAGCTGTCTATTATCAAAGGAACTGGCAACAATAATAGAATCACAAAGAAGGATGTCCTGCAATATTTACAGACAAAAGGTAATGACACCTTTGAACCTGAAACTGCTGCCTGGGAAACCCCTGGAGAAGGAGATTTATTCAGACCTACTGAATTACAATTTCCAGACAGATTTAAAACCATTCAAAAAGACACGCAAAAGGATACGAAAGTTCCGGAAATATCAAGCAGTTCCATCCCTGGATCGACCACGGATACATTAATCCCGTTAACCAAAATGCGAAAAGCCATTGCAGCCCATATGGTTTTAAGTAAACACACTTCTCCTCATGTAACAACAGTGATGGAAGCTGATATGAAGAACGTGAGTAATCACCTTCAAGAGAATAAGGAAACCTTTTTCAAACAAGGTATGCGATTAACCTATACAGCCTATTTTGTGGCAGTAACCGCTTCTGCATTGAGAAATTTTCCAATGGTAAATTCGACCTGGACAGAAAATGGAATCTTATTAAAGCGTTCCATTAATATTGGTCTGGCTACTTCTTTAGATCAGGAAGGCTTGATTGTTCCTGTCATCAAATCGGCTGATGGTTATTCTCTGTCTGGTTTGGCACGCATCATAACGGATCTTGTCACCCGGGCGCGTTCTCATCTACTAAAACCGGATGATGTTCAGGATGGAACTTTTTCCATTACCAATCATGGAACAGCTGGATCACTGTTTGCTACCCCTGTAATTAACCAACCACAAGCAGGCATCCTGGGAATTGGTGCAATAAAAAATCGAGTGGTGGCAATTAATGATGCAATTGCTGTTCGACCAATGGTTTACCTTTCGTTTACATTTGATCATCGAATTTTGGATGGTTCTACAGCGGACAATTTCCTGGCGTTCATTGTGTCCTCTTTGGAAAATTGGCATTAATGAATGAATGATTTATTCTATCTTGGTGTATAACCTTGATATAATTTGAAGTTGAAATTTGATTGGTAAATGCATAGAGGAGTGTTATGAGTGAATATGATGTTGTTGTTTTAGGAGCAGGTCCTGGTGGGTATGTTGCAGCCATTCGTTCCTCTCAACTAGGTTTAAAAACTGCCATTATTGACAAAGAATGGTTGGGGGGTGTCTGCCTGAATGTTGGGTGTATTCCATCAAAAGCCCTATTAAAAAATGCAGATGTGGCTTACACTTTAAGAACAGGCAGTAAAGAATTCGGATTTTCTTTTGAAAATCTTAATCTTGATTATTCTGTTGCAGTCAAAAGAAGTCGTCAGGTGTCAAATCGATTAACAAAAGGCGTCGGCTTTTTGATGAAAAAAAATAATATTGATGTCCTGATGGGATCAGGAAAATTAATTTCCAAGAATAAAATCGCAGTGACCGATTCAAATGGAACAACTCAGGAAGTCACCGCAAAAAACATCATTGTTGCTTCAGGAGCATTTTCAGCCAGTATCCCCAGTGTAGAAATTGATGGGGAAAAAGTCCTTTCATATAAAGAAGCGATCCTACAAACGAAACAACCAAAATCCGTAATTATCATCGGCGCAGGAGCGATTGGCGTCGAATTTGCCACGATCTGGAATGGTTATGGGACCGATGTAACTATCGTTGAAATGCTCCCACGGTTGGTTCCATTGGAAGACGAAGAAATCGGTGTTGAACTGGAGAAAGCTTTTAAGAAAGCTGGTATAAAGGCACTCACTGGTCATCGGGTAGAAAAAGTAGAAAAGACTGATGCTGGTGTTCAAGTGACTGTATCTAAAGACGGTGAACAAAAAACCATTGAAGCGGAACAAGCCTTAATTGCTATAGGATTCAAACCCAACAGTTCAAATATTGGTTTAGAGGAAGTAGGTGTGAATCTCAACAAACGCGGATTCATTGAGATTGACGAACGTATGGCAACGAATATCCCTGGCATTTGGGCAATCGGTGATGTAACTGGAAAATTATTATTAGCTCACGTCGCCAGCGCTCAAGGAATTATTTGTGCGGAAAATATTGCTGGTGTAGAGACAATAAAATTGGATTATAGAATGATGCCTCGTGCTACTTATTGTCATCCTCAGGTCGCTTCATTTGGTCTGACAGAAACTCAGGCGAAAGAGGAAGGATTTGAGGTTAAAGTAGGACGTTTCCCATTCCAGGCAAATGGTAAATCACTCGGTTTAGGTGAATCTTCAGGATTTATAAAAATCATAACGGATGTCAAGTATGGAGAGATATTGGGAGCTCACATGATCGGACCCGAAGTATCCGAGTTACTTCCTGAATTAACACTGGCACAAAATATGGAGTTGACAGCCGAGGAAATTGCTCGGAACGTACACGCCCATCCAACATTGAGTGAGGTAATCATGGAAGCTGCTCATGGCATTGTGGGTGAAACGATCCATATTTAGTTACAATTCTTCAAGAGGCTTTGTGGAATTCACAAAGCCTTTTTTTATGCATTAATCTCTTTGATTAACAATGCTACTGGGTGATTACGACGCTTATGCTATAATTTTCCACCAGAAGTAAAAGAAAAAAGTATTTAATAAAGTTAAAATTTAAAGGGTTAAGAATGCTTAATAAGATAGCCAAAATATTTGGATATGATCCACAGAAAAAAGAAATAGAAGAGTCGGCTGAAATAGCAAAATCCATCACAGCATTAGAATCGCAATTTGAAAAATTAACGGATGAGCAGCTTACAAATAAAACAGTTGAGTTTCGACAAAGGTTTCAAGATGGAGAAACACTTGATGATCTTTTACTGGAAGCATTTGCCACAGTACGCGAAGTCAGTAAGCGAACACTCGGGTTGCGTCATTTTGATGTGCAAATGATTGGTGGAATTTCCATGCATAATGGAAAAATTGCTGAAATGCGTACCGGTGAAGGTAAAACA
>DAOUGX010000173.1:0-3487 GCA_034428855.1 Anaerolineaceae bacterium
TATGAAACATTTTCTTGTTGAAATTGAATATACAGCGCCGATCGAAATCATCAACATGATTGTTGCTGAGCACCGTCAGTTTTTGCAATCCGGGTACGATCGTGGTTGGTTGTTAATGTCAGGACCCAAAAACCCAAAAACCGGAGGTGTGATTATTGCCCGAGCACCTTCCATGCAAGCTATTCAGACGTTTTTCTTTGAGGACCCTTACCACCAGCATCAGGCTGCAACGTATCAATTTGTCGAATTTGATCCTGTCAAATATCAGACATTCCTGGGTGAATGGGTTTCCAGTCAACAAGATTGAATCAGATTCATGCTCCAATAAATTGACGTTCATGCAAGTCATGGTACAGACCTTTTTGAGCTAATAATTCGGCATGCGTACCCTGCTCAAGAATTTTTCCCTGATCAATGACAAAAATCCAATCCGCCTTCCGTACTGTACTCAGGCGATGTGCAATCACAATGGCTGTCCTTTCGAACAACAAACGCTCCAATGCCTGCTGGATCAATACTTCGGTAACAGTGTCAATATTGGCTGTTGCTTCATCCAGAATCAAAACCTTTGGATCCGTCAGAATTGCACGGGCGATGGTCAATAATTGGCGTTGACCAACAGAAAGATTGACGCCACCCTCATGAATACGGGTTTGATACCCATCCGGCAGGTTACTGATGAATTCGTGAGCATTAGCCATTTTTGCAGCTGCTATGATTTCATCCTGGCTGGCGTCTGGTTTTCCATAACAAATGTTCTCTTCTATCGTGCGGGAAAACAAAAATGGGTCCTGAGAAACAATCCTCACAAATTGCCGGAGAGAGCGTTGTTTAATCTGGCGTAAATCGACACCATCGAGTGTTACAGACCCCTCTGAAACATCATAAAATCGCGCCACCAGATTGGCAATAGTTGTTTTCCCGGCACCTGTCGGCCCGACAACTGCCACCATTTTCTTCGGTTGAATGGTAAAACTAATATCATCCAGAACAATCGGCGTATCAGGGCGATATCGAAAAGTGACATGATCAAACTCGATCTTTCCATCCACATCCTGCAATTCAATGGCATCAGGATGATCAGCTACTTCAATTGGGGTATCCAACAATTTCAATACCTGTTCACCCCCGGCCATGGCAGATTGCAGGGTGGTATACATGCGGCTTAGCTCCTGAATAGGATTAAAGAAGCGCGTCACATAGGAAAGAAACGCCACCATCACGCCCAGAGTGACTTCTTCCGCTATCACAAAGCGACCTCCAAACCACAGGACGATTCCGGTTGCCAGCATTCCCAGAAATTCAATAGCTGGCAGAAAAACAAATGAAAGTGTCATCGCATTGATATATGCATTGCGATTTTCCACATTGACTTTATCAAAGCGCTCATGAGAAGCTTTCTCCTGGGCAAAAGCCTGAATGACTCTCATACCACTGATATCTTCAGCCAGATCACCCACCACAGCTGCCACCTTGGATCGGGTTTCCCGAAAAGCGCGTCTTGCCTGTCGAGAGAATAACCAGGTCGCAGCCACCATTAAGGGGATCACGATGAAAGTCAACAGTGCTAATGCAGGACTCATGGTCAACATGACGATGATGATGCCAATCAACACCAATAAATCGCCAATCAATGTAATAACACCTTGAGAAAACAATTCATTGATCTCTGCCACATCATTAATCACCCGTGAGACAGTCACACCAACAATATTCCGGTCGTGATAACCTTGCTGTAATCGCTGCAAGTGTCTGAAAAGGTCACTCCTTAATTTTGCCAGCATGCGTTGACCGACCCAGGAAACCACATAGCGTTGTGCAGAGCTAACGAAATAAAGACTCACAAACGTAAAACCCAAAAAGATAGCAATCCGCAACAATCCGGGGAAATCTCCCTTCAGGATATAGTTATCCGTTGCTTCTTTTAATAAATAGGGGGATAACAGTGTCAATCCGGATTCAACAACCGTCAGTAACAAGGCCAGCACCATACGCCATCGATAAGGTCTTAAGTATTGAAGCATACGCCTCACAACCTCACGATTGAACATTTCTCCTTCCCGCTGGTTGCTGCCAAATTGCTCCAATACCGTTCGTGGTCCCATACCCGTTGAGGAAGATCCAATGGAGAAACTCATCAGTTCACCTCCTGATGCTTGAGTTGACGGTTGTAAATCTCAAGATATTGTCTGGAGGTTTTTAATAAGCTTTCATGGGTGCCACGCGCCACAATCTGACCATGGTCCAACACCAGAATCAGATCTGCATTGCGAACCGTGCTCAGCCGGTGAGCGATCACAAATGTCGTTCTGCCTCTGATCAAATTCTCGAAAGCTTTCTGAATCAAATGTTCCGTCTCGGTATCCACCGACGCGGTAGCATCATCCAGAATCAGGATGCGTGGATTCATCAGCAGAACTCTGGCGATGGCAATCCGTTGTTTTTGCCCACCGGATAAGGTGATACCTTTCTCTCCTACATATGTATCGTAGCCTTTTGGACTGCGAATAATAAATTCATGAGCCTGAGCCGCTTTGGCTGCTGCGATAATATCCTCTTCCGTTGCGGAACTCTGTCCAAAGGAAATATTCTCTCGAATGCTGGCAGCAAACAACGTGGTCTCCTGTAATACAATACCGATTTGACTGCGCAGGGATAATAAGGTGGATTGGCGTATATCTTTTCCATCCACCAGAATTCTTCCAGAAGTGGCGTCGTAAAATCTGGGTATCAGGCTGATGATCGTTGATTTTCCAGAACCTGTTGCCCCTAACAATGCAACGTTTTGGCCAGGTTGCACTTTAAAATCGATACTTTGTAAGACCGTTTGGCGACCATAACTGAAGGAAACATTCTCAAAACGGACACTTCCCTGCAGGATCGACATCGGTTGTGCATCTGGTTCGTCCTGTACATCTGGGACTGTGTCTAAAATATCAAAAACTCTCTCCGCGGAGGATCCGGCAATGGCAACTGCAGGAATGATGATGCCCAATCGCCGGATGGGTTCAACCAGCTGACCCAGATAGGTGATAAAGGCAATTAACACCCCAAAGGTCACCTGCTGCTGAATCACCAAATATCCCCCATACAGAACAATCACCACAGTACTGATATTGGATAATAAAAACAGCAAAGGCACATTCACTGCCTGCAACCTGGCAGCTTCCCTGGTCAACTCGAACCAACGCTGATTTTCCTGTTCAAAACGCTCAATCTCCTCTGGTTCCTGTGCATATGCTTTTACCACCCGGCTGCCACGTAAATTTTGTTCCACAGCGGTTGTTAACCGGGCAACCTGCTTTTGCACCATCAGAGAGAGCGGGCGAAAACGAGAACCAAAATAATACGCTCTGTGAACCAGAATGGGCATACTGATGAGCGCAAACAAACCCAGTCGATAATCCATCACGATCAAAATTACCATCGTAACCAGGATGATCAAAGCACCTTCCAGAATGCGAAGGGTAGCTCTCCCGGTGAGGAA
>DAOUGX010000174.1:0-2653 GCA_034428855.1 Anaerolineaceae bacterium
GTGAATGATAATTCTTTTGTCAGTTGCAGAGCTTCGAGGGGTTCGTAGTATTTCTGACGATCTACTTTTGCCATCGCTGCTTTAAATTGCTTTCCTACTTTTGCCATTTTTTCTCCTCTGTGGTTCAAACGGGCAACGCTTGTCACCCTCCCACATTTAACTAATCAACTACCGTGATACCCATATTGCGGGCAGTACCTTCAACCTGGCACATTGCATCTTCCATATCGACAGCGTTCATATCCTTGAATTTGGTTTCTGCAATCTCGCGCAACTGATCGCGGGTGATCTTTCCGACTTTTTCCTTGTTAGGAACTGCGGAACCCTTATCAATTCCAGCAGCTTTCTTTAAAAGGAAGGCAGTGGGTGGTGATTTAAGGATAAAAGTAAACGAACCATCCGTGTACACGGAAATTTCTGCAGGAATAATCTCGCCCAGTTTGTTTTGTGTACGGGCGTTATATTCTTTACAGAAGGCCATAATATTGACACCATGCGCTGCGAGCGCAGGTCCAACGGGTGGTGCCGGGTTTGCTTTACCAGCGGTCAGCACCAACTTTACAAATGCTTTAAATTTCTTTGCCACTATTTCTCCTTCGTGGTTCTAGCGGATTTTTCATCCTCCCACAATATTAAGGCACTTAAACAAGTGCCAGATTTACGATTTTTCTACCTGTAAAAAGTCTAATTCTACAGGAGTTTCACGACCAAAGAAGTTTACCATGACTCGTACTTTAGTGCGTTCAACATCAATTTCAGCTACAGTTCCACGGAAATCATTGAATGGACCATCCACAATGCGCACCCGTTCTCCCACCTTGAAGGATACTTTGACATGTGGAGCTTCGGCTTCCATCCGGCGTAAAATTTGTGAGACTTCATCACTTCTCAATGGGGTTGGTTCATTACCCATACCCACAAATCCGGTAACGCCTGGTGTATTACGCACGACATACCAGGATTCTTCACTCATGATCATATTCACAAGAACATAACCCGGGAAGACATGGCGTTCTACTGTTCGACGTTTTCCATCCTTAACTTCGATTTCTTCCTGTGTCGGAATGACAACATCAAAAATTCTATCTTTCATACCCATGGAATCAATGCGTTGTTCCAGGTTATGGCGAACTTTATTCTCATAACCAGAATAGCAATGGATCACATACCAGTGTGTTTCACCATCACGTAAATCAGAGTCCAGTGCATCCAATTCTGGTTTTTCAAGCATTTCACCCATTTCCAGATTTTCTGGCTCTTCTTCTGGATTTATCTGATCGTTTACAAAATCATCCATTGGTAATCCCTCAACTTACTTTGGCTCTTAGAGAGCAACCAGAACAGCAATTACTCGTGAGAATACAAAATCTAACAATCCTAATATTGCTGCCATAACAAAAACCACGATCAACACAACTTTGGTTAATCGCCAGGCTTCCTGTGGAGTTGGCCAGCTAACCTTGCGCAATTCTCCAACTGTTGTACGCCAAAAACGAGCCAAACGATTTTGTTTCTTTTTCGCGGCCGTTGAAGGCTTATCTGAACGTTTTGTTACTTCTTTTTCTTTCGGTTTCAGAAACTTAGCTGCCAATTTTTTCTCCTTCTTTACATCCAAAACGCCGCCTGGTCGGACGGCGTTGTCTGGGCTTTCAGGCAGGCGAGGCAGGAATTGAACCCACAACCCCCGGTTTTGGAGACCGGTGCTCTGCCAATTGAGCTACTCGCCTGTAATGACCGTCAGTTGCTTTCAATTTCTTTCCTGGCAACCAACTGTCAATAGGTTACTTCGTCTCGCGATGCAGAGTATGCTTCCGACAACGCGGACAGTATTTACTTAATTCCATGCGGCCCGGATCATTGCGGCGGTTCTTCTGAGATGTATAATTTCTTTCTTTGCATTCACCACACGCAAATGTGATTACTGGGCGGATATCTTTCTTTGATGCCATAGTCTTTCATCGGCGCAATCAGTGTGTCTGATTGCGCCATCTCCTTTGTCAATAAATTACTGTAAAATCTTGGTGATTACGCCAGCGCCTACGGTCAGACCACCTTCGCGGATAGCGAATTTTGAACCCTGCTCCAATGCCACCGGGACGATCAGTTCGACCATCATGTTGACATTGTCACCTGGCATTACCATTTCCACACCTTCTGGCAGGGTGATCGACCCGGTTACATCCATCGTGCGGATGTAGAACTGGGGGCGATATCCCGGGAAGAATGGTTTGTGGCGTCCACCTTCATCACGGCGTAATACGTATACTTCGGCCATGAATTTGGTATGGGGGGTGATGCTACCCGGTTTGGCAATGACCATTCCGCGTTCGACATCATCGCGGTTGATTCCGCGCAGTAATAAGCCTAAGTTGTCTCCGGCCATTCCCTGATCCAACAGTTTGTGGAACATTTCTACACCGGTACATACTGAGCTCATGCTCTTTTCCTGTAACCCAACGATTTCTACGGGATCACCAACTTTGATCAATCCACGATCGACACGTCCGGTCACCACGGTGCCACGTCCTTTGATCGAGAATACGTCTTCCACTGGCATCATGAAGGGTTTGTCCACTTCACGTTCTGGTTGTGGTATGTAGCTGTCCACCACATCCAGTAATTCGCGAATGCTGTCGTATTCGGGTGCCATCGG
>DAOUGX010000175.1:0-2597 GCA_034428855.1 Anaerolineaceae bacterium
GTCAGTACTTGAATCAGCTCCGGTTCAAGTTCTAAATAGATAGTATCAGGTTTTGCATCTAATGCATCCAGTGTTTTACTAAAAAAGCTACGGGCTGAAGTTGCCAGGACCACGTTGAAAATTTCTTCATCCACAAGTCCTAGTTTTCGCAATTCATCAACATCGTCCTCATTTATTTGGTGTGCCTTGATGATTATTTTCTGAGCAAATGCCATCAGAGCTACTTCTTCTGGAGGTAATCCAGCATTGTGGAAATTCTTTACGATCGAAATTAATTGGTCTGCGGTAAAGAAATTTTTGCGAAGTATTGCTCCGTGTGCAAGCATGCAATATGTACATTCCAGAGTCATCGCAGCTGCAAATGTAACCAGTTCATAGCGGCGTAACCTCATTTTTGATCGAATTTCTCCGATCAGCCTGGTCCATGCATCATAGACTTCAGGATGTAGACTGAACGTTTTAATATAATTTGGCACGTAGCCAATACTATTCAAGGCATCCTGATATTGTTCGTGGACTAAATTCTCTGCCTGTTCCTCAGGAATTGATCGAATATATGCCATCATTTTTCTCCTTAGGCTAGCAATAAATTAATTAACTGAATTTGTAAATTTAATAATATCAAGAAGATTTGACTATACAATAGCATAGCGATCCTTTAAGGAATGCCTTGCTTAATTCACATATCAGGTTATTGATCCTGAATTCATGTCATTTGATAATTTATTTGATTGTTTAATTAATTACGAATTTCACTCTACTTCTTAAAGGCGAACATCCGGTGAATATATCGTTGGGAAAGAGAAAGTCATTTGGCAGAACCGCCACTTTTTGTCTTCCCTGGCTAATATAGCTGAAAATCGGATCGGCCAGACATAATCAGAGCCTTTTTCGATATTTGCAATGGTAGTAACACCTCGTCGTAAAACGTCAAAAATTGCTTGTTTTGAATCTCCCTCGGTTCGGTTTTCAGTAACCAGATTAAGGTAATGCCAAAAATTCTGAAAGTTTTGTTCACCAGAAATCGTCATCGAAACTGTACCACTGGTTGCAAACCAGGCTGTAGTTCCGTTGATATGAATGTTCATTTGCTCAGTGTCTAATCGTAGATCACCCCAATTAAGCCAGTCCTCCATGACCAATTTTTGTAAAGATGATTTATCCAGGCACCATTCTCCCTGACCTTTTATATAGGCATTGGTGCCAACCACTTCAACCCCCTCATTACAAAACAAATCCATGAAAGCATCAATTTTACTAATATCCCTCAGGAGATATCCTTCCTGAAATTTGTTGATGACATCTTTAATCTGGGTTAAGTCATTATTCATATTATTCCGTTTAAAAAAAGAAGCAGTTTGAAATGGTTATCAGAGAATAGTTGGCTCTCCAAATTGATTGTACATGATTAGAAATATTATGTGATCCGAAATTTTAAAGTGGTCAGAATGAATAATTTAATTAAGAGGATTAACCAGTGATATTCCATTTCAGTTCCTAATCTATTGTCAAACGTAGATTTCTATTTCTTTGTATGAAGAAAAGTGTTAAAAACATAATTGCATTTTCATTCATGCCACTCAAGTCAATTTTATAAAAGATAGGGGGAAAATGGAATTCTGTCCATCTGACCAGTCGTCAACCGCACTCCCGGCGGAAGAGTTTTGATTCTGCTTAAGTTATAAATATCGTATCAGCCCGCTACAAATCCATCTTTCAGGTTGAGAATGGGGAAATCACCATGACGCAATTTTCTTTGCCGGTGAACCGCTTTTCTTTTCCAGTGACTAGGATACACACATGAAATCCATCATTCATCGTTTTCCTCTTTGGTCATTTTTTATCCTTACTTATTTACTGAATATCTCCATCACGGTCGCGCAGCTTTACATTCTAAAAATTCCACAAACCAGGCCGGTTGCGTTACTTCAAGTCCTTACGCCTACCCTCAGCGCTGTTTTTTTGATGGCGATGCTTGGTGGGAAAAACGAGGTACTAAAACTCCTTTCAGGGTTCCTGCGCTGGAAAGTGGGTTGGCAGTGGTACCTGGCGGCTTTTATGATGCTTGGATTTCCGCTTATCATTGCTGGAATTTATGTTTTGCTAGGCAATCCAGTTCGGGGACTCCAGCCGGATGCAACACCATGGTCACTGCTCGGTCTTCTGGGTTTTACCCTGATCAGCGGTCCGTTAAGCGAAGAAGCCGGGTGGCGTGGATTTGCTTTGCCACGTTTACAGAAAAAATATAGTGCGCTTAAATCCAGTCTGATTCTGGGAGTGCTCTGGGCTTGCTGGCATATTCCCTTCTATTTTGAACCAGGTTATGCTGAAAAGGGAATGCCTTTACCCATTTTTATGGTTGTGGTAACGGCTCTTTCCATCCTTTTCACCTGGATCTTCAACAATAGCGGTGGTAGTCTGCTCCTGACCATGCTTGCCCATTTATTCTTCAACTGCTCGAGTGTTTTTCTGGTCCAGCAATTTGGACTTATGCCGCCCATGTATCTTTATATCGGTGGTGGTGGGTTGATGCTGGTCTTGATTATCTGGATTATTGCTTATTTTGGTCCACAACATTTTTCTAGAAAGGAATTATC
>DAOUGX010000176.1:0-21631 GCA_034428855.1 Anaerolineaceae bacterium
GGCAAATTTTCCTCTTGAATGCATTAACAAACCTGGATGGTCAATTAAGAGGTTTGGGAAATCGATTGATTGTTCGCAAGGGCGATCCTTTACGAGTATTAACTGAAATCTTGCAGGAGGTTCCAGAAACAATCATCTTTGCGGAAGAAGATTACAGTCCTTATGCCATCCAGCGCGATCATCAGGTTCAATCTCACCTACCATTAAAATTAATTATAGGTTTGGTCATCTATCATCCCCAGCAGGTATTAAAAGCGGATGGATCTCCATATACTGTGTTCACACCCTACTCGAAAGCCTGGAAATCCCAACCTTTTTCAACTTTTTCCTATCCAAAACCTGAAAAAATCCCTTCATATGAACACAATCTGGTTAGTTTGCCACTTCCACCAGCCACCGAATTTCCAGGTTTCATCGCCAGCAGCGCAGAAGCCAGGAATAGATTGGATCACTTTCTTCAAAGCCCCATTTTCTATTATGCTCAAGGTCGCAATCAGCTTGATCAGCACGGTACTTCAACACTGTCTCCCTATCTTCGTTTTGGCCTTCTCTCGATTCGCTTTGCATTCCAGGCAACGGTAAAAGCGCTGGAAAGCACCTCTCTGGTGGAAGAAAAGAAAGGCGTAGATACCTGGATTAATGAACTGATCTGGCGTGAATTTTACATCAGCATCCTTTACCATTTTCCGAATGTGCTGCGGGAAGCTTTTTATGCCAACCGGCGTAATATCCAATGGCGCTTCGATCCTCACGAATTGAAAGCCTGGCAGGAGGGACTCACCGGCTATCCAGTCGTGGATGCCTGTATGCGACAACTCAACGAAACGGGTTGGATGCACAATCGCGGACGAATGATTGTGGCTTCATTTCTAACAAAAGACCTGCTGCATAACTGGCAACTTGGCGAACAATATTTCATGCAACAACTCCTGGATGGCGACCCTGCAGCCAACAATGGTGGTTGGCAATGGACTGCTGGGGTTGGTACGGATGCTGCCCCTTACTTCCGGATTTTCAACCCCATCCTGCAATCCAAAAAATTTGATCCACAAGGGGTCTTTATTCGCCGATGGATTCCTGAATTATCACAGGTTCCCACTGCTTACATCCATGAGCCCTGGACAATGCCGCTGGATATCCAACGAAAAAGCGCTTGTGTGGTCGGGAAAAATTACCCTGCACCCATTGTTGACCACGCCATCGTCAAAGACCGTGTTCTGATTGCATTTCGCTCGTAGAGGTGGGTTGTGAACCCACCCCAATTCCCTTGCCCTCAATCTCCTCGGGATTTTTTTATGGCTCAATTATTTCGGTTGGTTCTGGCTGAATGGTCGGTTCCAGTTCCGCTGTTGGTTCAACAGTTGGCTCGGGGATATCGGTAGGTACGACAGTTGGCTCCGGTGTAATTGTCGGTTCTGGTGTGAATGTTGGAATAGGTGTATCAGTCGGTGTCATTGTTGGAGTTGGTGTATTAGTTGGGAGAGGCGTTGGTGTGGGAGGTACATACCAGGTTTCCGTGTTATGACAATTGGAACATTGTCCACGTGGATGACCTAAAGGACGCTCATGACAAGTGTTGCATAATGTAAAACCAGTATGGTCAAAATCAACTTCTGCCCAGTATGAAGTAACATGACAATTCGAACATTGCCCACTCCAATGGTCTACTGGCTTTGGATGGCAGGTACTGCAGGTGTAATTCAACGTGTGATTGTAGTTCGCGCTCCAGGTGGACGTATTTTGATGACAAATGGTGCAAGCGCCAGGATAATGTCCAATAGGAGTCATATGGCAGGTATCACAGGAAGTTACGCCGTTATGGTCAAAATCAATCTCTCCCCATTTGTTAGTATTATGGCAATCAAGACACCTTCCAGGGTAATGATTCGCGGGAGTAGAATGACAATTAGTACACAAGGTCAAGGTTGCGTGGTTGATATTGATTAACAGCCATGAATTAGAGACATGACATGCACTGCATTGTGCCGGATAATGGCTGACCGGGCTGACGTGACAGGTACTGCAATTACTCATGGTGTGATTAAAGATCGTCGCTTTCCAAGATTTGGTGCTGTGGCAGGAACTACATTGACCAACAAATGCTCCAGCCCTGTGATTGATAGGTTGTTCATGACAGGATTTACAGTCTGATTTAGAAGTATGATCCATTAATAAATATTTCCAACTATGCGTTGCGTGACAGGTATTGCAATTACCTTTATACAGGTGATCTTCAGGATTGTCCTGCTCATGACAGGATCGACAATTGGGTAGTTCTTCATGTTTTACATTGACAGGTAACCAATTTTCGATATCCTGATGACATTTGTAACAGGATACATTTTCATAATACGAAGGATGTTTTTCATACTGATGGCAGGTTTCACAGGTTTTTTCACGGGTGCATTCATGCAACTTGATGTTCATTTCCTCCACTTCCCCTACATTCCCATGGCAACTTTCACAGGTGCTGGTTTGGTGGTCAAACTCGTATTCATCCCATTCCTCTGTACTGGTATGACAGCTGATACAATCCCCTGGATAATGTGGTTTGACGGTGGTCATCACCTTATTGGCTGTTAAGCTGATAAAATCGACTGAACCCATGGCAATCTCTTGCTCATCCTGTGGATAATCATCTGCATGGCAGGACATACAATCGTAAACACCGCGATGATCAAATTCTATCGGTTCCCAGGATATGGCATCATGACAATCCGAGCATTCACCTTCAAAATGCTGGGGGTACACACGACCACTCTGTTTGATCTCATAGTCTTCTGCAGCTATCAAAGCTACTTTCAATTCATCCCACCTATGACATCCCGAACACTCGATCGGTGTATCAATATAAACACCTTCAGAATGACATTGTTCGCATTCCAGGTTCTCATGTCCATCCGTCAAGGTGAAATCCACATGATCAACATCCTGGCTGAGGAATGGAATGGCTTTTGGTGTGATCATGGATGGCAAGTTTTGTTCCATCACCAACTTTTGAATCTCAATGGGGGTAGTGGCGGATTGTAAAACAGCAATTTTTTCATGTAAGGCAGTTAAATGCTCGTGATGTATCGTTTCTTCTATCGATCCCAAAACCAAATCCACTTGCAGGAGCATGGTCTGTACTTCCTGATAATATCCAACTGCATCTTCTTCTTTAACCGATTGAATACTGGCAATCGCCTGTGTCAGTACCCGGTCGAAAGCTTCCACAGCTGGCTGAATTCTTTCCGGTTTGTCCACCATGGCTAAATCAGCCAGGCGGCGTTCCACCAGTTCAAAACTCAGTTCCACTCTTTTTTCTGGATTTTTAGCTAATTTCACCCGGCTACTTTCCGCTGTACTTTGAATGGCAAAGAGTGGATCACCAGGATGAAAAGGGTATGTTTCTGCCAATAGCAATAAACCTGCCAGGACAATCAACATAAAAGCATTCAGCGCTAGTAGTATTTTTATTCCTCGTTTCATAAGTACCCATCCTTTCCGGATTTTAATCCTTCTAAGACCTGATTATGGGTTCGTCTCCACCGGACCCTGGTTCTGCTGTTGAACAGGCCGTTCCGCTGGTTGTTGGATGATGATCGGCGAAATCAAAGTTGGTTGATTTCCTGCAGAAGAATTCTTACCAAATTGGCCAGCAGCTGTTTCCTGCCCAGTCATGGATGCCTTTCCTCGTCCGGTAGGATGACAGGAAATACAATTCTGTACTTCGTAAATCCCCAGCTGGAAATGCACACTGATCATTTCACCATCATTATGACAGGTGCCACATGGATATTCAGTATAGTTACCGCCATGGCAAGTCTCACAGGTGGTGATTTCTTCATCACCATGCTTGAGTTCAAATTTATGTTGTGTGAGCACAGCCGGCGCCCAGGCTTCTGCTGAATGACAGTATTCGCAGTTTGTACCAAAAACGCCTGCATGAAGTTCTGGTTCCTCATGACAACCAAAACAGCTAGTTCCAATACCCACATATTTCTTCTCAGCATGACAGTCCATACACACAAGATCAGCATGGCCGGCTTGTAATGAAAAGAATGGCTCATGGTCAAAACCCGTAATCATCCGATCCTGCCCATCATGACATTCAAAACAGTTGATTCCATATTCCTCGATATGGGCAGCCAGTGCATCATGATCACTTTCAGAATGGCATTGTACACAATCAATCGTTTCCAGGATGTCTCTTACTTTGGTGTGACAGGTGGTGCAGGTGAATTTTTTTCCATCTGTGTTGGTCACATGCGCTTCGATGCTAAAACCTGTCATGGCATAATGGTCAATATTGGGAAAAGCCAACACCGTCAGATCAGCATCATGTCCCTGATGCTCCGGATGGCAGGTCTGACATTTGGACACACCTGGCAGTCGACCATGGATGGTATCTACATTCATGCGATCCTGCTCTATCTCAAAATGACAATCCTGGCAGCGTGAGTCGGTAACACAATGAATGGGTGCATGGCAGTGTGAACATTCCCTGGCTAATTCGGCATGAGATTTGACACCACCCAACTTTACATTTTCTACTTCCATATCCGATAATTCGCCTGGGCTGAGCAGGTAGGTTGCATAAGATTTAACATAAAAAGCACCACTGGCAATCAAAACAAAAATAAAGATAATGATTCCTCGCATCCACCGGCTCTGCCTGAACCAAAAACGCTTAAGCATAACGCTCCTTTCCGTGTTGCCTCCCTGAGTCCCTATTTAACGCAACACAATCGATAAATCTCATGGATTCCTGACCTCTCCGGCAGGTTGTCCATCAGAAGTATTGACATCCTTCATCAAACTGGCTTTTTCTTCCAAACTTAATGGATATTTCAAAGCTGGATTGGCTTCGATCATTTTCGCTGCTTCTCCTTCCAGACCGGTTGGATGACAGGCAGAACAGGTATCAAATTCAGTTATATCTTCCGCCAGATGTACTTCTTTCATCTCGTCATACTGATGATCTTCATGGCAGGCATAACAATCATAGACACCATATTTTGCCGGGTGGCAGGTTTGGCAGGCTACTTCTCCCTCACCACCATGGTCAAGGAAAAAGGTGTGACTGGTCATGACAGCTGGAGCCCAGGCAGTTGCACTATGACAGCGTGCACAATTAATCCCAAACTGATCAGCATGCATCTCAGGTTCTTCATGGCAATTGGCACAATGGTGTGGATCTTCCAGATCCTCAACGCTCATATAAGCGACCCCACCTTCTCCGACAGGAGAAAAGGTAGAATTTACACCACGCACAGCAGCTACCTGGGCTACCATCATCCAATCCGCCTTCTGGATCATGGTGACCACTTCATTCAGTTGGTAATCACTTAATACACCACCCTCATCGATATGCCAGGAAGCCATCGCTCGTCCATGAGTGGCACGTGCAATTGATTTGAACAATAAATCTGACCTGGCTTCAATTAATGCTTCACGGTTGAGACCAGGCACCATGCCCACCCCTTCCCCAGCATTCCCATGACAGGTTGCGCAATATTGCACATAGATCTCAATTCCTTCCATCATGTATTGATCATTAAGTGCTTGCCTTGCCTGTTCCATACGCCCTTTTTCCATCAATCCATACACAGGTAAGGCAATAACCAGAATCAGTAGAGCTGCCAGACTGATAACTTTTGTTTTATCCATCAAAGTACCTCCTCATCCTCTACTCAACTCGGGTAACTGACATGTTCCGGGAGATGCTCCTCCCGAACAATAGGCGCTGTTGTATCGACTTTAACCATCCCTTTTTCAAACATCACAGGGAAATAATCCAAAGCTCGAGCCACCAGTTTATTATTGAAATTACCGTTTTTGGTAAACGTGGCCGAATGGCAGGGACATAAGAATTTTTGTTCCTTTTCCATCCAGTTGACGGTGCAACCCAGGTGTGGACAACGGCGGTAAACAGCCATAAAACCATTGTCTTCGGTGCAAATCAGGTAAAAATTACCATCTTCCACCTCTACTACAGAACCTGGTGTAAATTCTTCAATTTTGCCGACTGTCATAACCCCACCAAACTCACCGCCAATACTGCGCGAACGCAGAAACAGGATGCCAGCAGCACCCAGTTCAATCGCAGCCAACCCACCCAGGGCTTTCAAGCTTAAGCCTAAAAAATCGCGCCGGCTGACATTTTTTGATATACTTGACCCATCCTTATCAGGATTTTTCTCATTTATATGATTCATGTCACTGCTCCCAGATGATTAAAACGGCAATACCAGCGCCATATTCTGGCCGCGGAAATATATGCCAACAATAGTTAAGATAATCAATGCGGTCATCATGAATGCAAATACACCTACCAGCGCTTCGCTATGATTTGCACGTTCATTCTTAAAGAGCGAGCCACTGCGCATCAGGAAATAAATGACCACAAAAACAAAAATGGTGATCATGAAGGGAATCACGCCAATGGTGATATTGGTATGAATCATCGGCAGCCAACCTGGCACATCGTACCAGAATTCATCCAGAATGACAGCGAGTGGTACCAGGTAAACAGCCAGCAAAGCACCAAATATCGCCGAACGTCTTCCAATAATGGAACGAAAATAGATACCGATCGTACGCAATTCCCGATCGACCCAGGGGGTGATTGCCAGAGCGATCACTGCCAACCCCAGAATGCACATCACAGCGAATGGATGCATGTGCAATAAAAGCTCCTGCAAACCCAGGAAATACCAGGCAGCTTTGGCCGGGTTGGGCGATACCATCGGATTGGCAATTGATCCCAACGGTGCAGGCGTAAACATGGCCCACAGGCCGACAAAAACCAGCACTGCCATCGCAGCTGCCAGTTCAATATTGACCAGATGCGGATTGGTAGACTTAAATTCTGGCTTTTCGTCTTCCTTCAGTATGGGTTGTGAGATACCACCATTTTTCCGTACTTTCCATAAGTGGTAAGCCATGAAACCCAATAATAAAGCTGGCATAAAAACCACGTGTAGGGCATAGAAATTACTCAAAGCCGACTGCCCGACCTGTGGACCGCCAAGGAAGAAGTTCCGCACTGCTGTCCCGAACAGTGGGATGTAAGCCATCAAGCTGGTGCTGACTGTGATCGCCCAATAGGAGAGTTGATCCCACGGTAAAAGATAACCAGTGAAATTCCCTGCTAACACCATTACAAACAAGACCAAACCGATGATCCAGTTTACGCTTCTTCCCTGTTTAAATGACCCGGTCAGGAATACCCGTACCAGGTGTAAAAAGGTGGCAATTACCAGAAAATTGGCTGACCAGTGATGCACTGCCCGCACAAATGAGCCAAACATCACCTCAGTTTCGATTTGCTGAATGCTAACATACGCATACTCCACCCGTGGATCGTAGCGGAACATCAACAGCAAACCAGTCAGTCCCAGTAATACCACCAACAGCACTGAAATCCCGCCTAACCCCCAGGTGTAGGTAAAGCGCAAGGCTTGCGCCGGTACCCGGCTGGGATGCAGGTGCAGGATCAGGTTATTTCTCACATGCGTGTCACGGCTGGGAATTTCCTTTACCGTTTCATCTTGGTGAAAAATGCGTTCCCGCAGTGGTTTGATAAAATCGAGACTCATAATCTTCTCTCTTTACGACAATTCGACTAATTCCCTGTCTGTACCAGGGGTATATAAACAGGATACATGTCAACATCCGGGATGCCGGGAATACCTGAAAAATAAACCATGGCTCTCCCAACTCTTTCATAACTCGCCTTATAATTGGGTGCTCCAACGATTACATCCAAACGCCCATCGAGGTTGATATCTCCAATACTACTGACTGAAGTACCAAACTCTGTATCAGCTTTATTTCCAAATGTAATCTCAAAATAATCACTTTTTACACCACTAAGATTTCCAAAGAAAAGAAAAACAGCACCCTGATGTTCATTACTCTCGGAGTAAAAAGGCATTCCAACCAAAAAATCTGGATGACCATCGAGGTTCATATCACCGGCAGAATTTACACTGGCTCCAAATTTCCCACCAGATTGATTTCCACAATATGTCCACGCTGGATTTATTGATAAACCTGTTTTTGAACCGAGATAAAGATAAGTACATCCAACAGGTTCAGGGGTTTCATTCATTAATACTTTCGTATATGGTGCACCGATCAGAATATCATCAAAATCATCCTGGTTTACATCCCCAATTCCGGTTACTGTTGCACCAAACCAAGCACCGGATTGGTCATTGGTTGCTGACCAGGAGGGAGTGTTAGGAAGGCCTTCCGGAGAACCATAAAATACATAGGTATTTCCAATTTGTGGGTTGGAGGGTGTACCTGGTCGAGGAGCACCAACAATAATATCATTCCATCCATCACCATTCACATCACCAGCATTGGCTACTGAGCTTCCAAATAATTCTGCATTGTTAATGCCTGTTATCTCCCAACCTGGAATCGTTTGTAAACCTGTATTGCTGCCAAAAAAGATAAGTGTTCTGCCGATATTAGTTTTTTCAATCGAATCATATCCTGGCTCTCCTATAACTACATCAGCAAATCCATCATGATTTAAATCGCCTGCTTCATTAACAGCTGATCCCAGTCTTCCATCAACTTGTTCACCAAGAAAGAACCAATCAGCACTTGTCTTTGAGCTGAAAAATTCTGAACCAAAATAGACAAATACTGCACCTACTTTTGATTTTGTGACAACCCCACTTTCCTCCAAATTGTAATCACAAGCTCCAATTATGATATCGTCAATATCATCTCCATTGACATCACCCAACATACTCAAGCTGCAACCAAACATAGAGCCCTGTTGACCACTGCCAATTTTCCAATCAGATACTATTGGCAAACTTCCATTGTGATTGAAAAAAACAAATGCTGTTCCTTCCCGATAAACATCAAGTGTGTGTTTTTGAGCTCCGATTAAAACATCAGGTAATCCATCAGCATTTACATCTCCAGCTGAACTGACAGCACTTCCCATATTTTCACCAGACTCACTACCATCATAGAACCAGTTCGGATATAAGGAGAGAATTGTTCCAATATTCGCCTGGGCTGTTTGCAGGCAAGGTATCAACCCAACCGTACAGAGAGCAAGTGACAGACTGATGATAAATTTGAATAAAGGAATTTTATTTTTTGGTTTCATGGTTACTTTCCCTGGGCGCCTGCCTGATCAGGCTCAAGCAGGCGCCACTCATCATGGGACAGTGAAATTGGTTAGATTATTTCGTCGTCATCGGCAGGAATATGCTATACGGTTTTACATCAACCAGACTCTGGGCAATGTACTTGTTCGTTTTCAAGACTTTGGTCCAATGACCTTCATTATCCTTGGCTTGTGCTGTAAATTCGTACCAGCCATAGGTATAATTACCATCCTTTTTAGACCAGCCTGCTCCATCCCACATATCCGATAAGATCTTTGCGGGCACTTTGCACATTTTGTCTTTGTTACAATCCGTATCTTCATCGGTATAGGTAAAGGGTTGTCCATTGATTAGCCATTGCACTTCATCAATACCATCTCCCAATATTCCATCACCACCTAAAAGGTCATAATCTCGGGCTGTGATATATAGATCAATTGTTTCCTCATCCTCGATGGAGAAGATTTCTTTTGAACTAGCTAATAATGATGCGATTGGGAAGTAATCAGTGGTTTCAATATTTCCCTCAACTGTTGTATCATCCGGTAAATACAATAACCTTCTGAATAAAATATCACTATTAAAGACGAATTCTTCTTCATGTTCGATACCATATTCGTCTACATAGGAAGTGATTTCTTCTTCCCATTGGTTCCAGACTGAATACATGAAAGTACCACCCGGGTTGGCTAACATGGAAGCTTCACCAGAAAGGATTTCCGATTTATTTTCCAACCATGGCCATCGATCCAAAACCAAGTCATCCTTATCAGTTACATAGTCCATGATTTCATAATCATCACCATAATTCGTTGCTCTGCTGTAATAGAGATCCAGTGGCGTTGCTTCTCCAACATCTACTGTGGTATTATCTCCAGTTTCATACACCATGAAATATTTAGAACGATCACGAATCAAATCATCAGGGTATGGCAAACCTTCTGAAGAGAAACCATTTGTGGCTAACCAATCTGTTCTTATGGTTGGATATAGCTTCATACCACCGGTAGGACTATACCTTGGATCTAGAATGGTAATTTTGTTGCCAGTCAATAATGATACATTTCTTCCTTGTTCATACTCACCAGTAGCATAAGTCCAAGTAATAGGAACTGGTTCACCAATTGTAGATCCATAATAATATTCTATATATTCAGTCCCATCGCCTAATAGAGAGGCTGGTGTAGTTGTCCATGTCACTCCACCATCAAAGGAACGACGTGTATACAGGTTGTAATGGTCGTTACCCACGCTATTGGCATTCCAGTTGGGGGACCATGCATACATCATCATGACAATATCACCATCCAGGAAACCCCGATGTCCTTTTGCCACATCATAAGGATTATCCCAACTTTGATCATCCAGATCATTATCATCGTTTGTATCAACACAAATACCCTCTTGAGCTCCTGGTCCACACTGTCTCCACTCGTATACTTTAGGCATGGTGGCTCCAGTAGGGTTACTGCCATCATCATCCATTGGAAAAGCATCAGCACAGGTATCATTGTCACTTCCAGCATCACAACGAGTAATGGTAGTGCCGGATATGTTAATTGCTGGTGATAGACAAACTCCTTGCAAGTAATTAGGATTCGAGCCATCGGTGTATACCCATTCAGAACAATCCATGTTTTCGAAGGCATATGGGTTATCCACAGCAGGATCAAAATCGTCAGGAATGACAACCCGTCGCAGCATGATATCGGCAGGACCACCCTGGTTGATAATTCCCTGCTTATAGATCAACATGGCTGAAAGACCACTTTCTGAATTAACCGTAGCAGAGACAGAATTGGTGGTTAGAGCAAAGCGACGTGAAATTTCAGTTAGGTAATACTCAAATCCACGGTCGTCTAATTGGATGTCATAGAATTCATCAACTCCCCCGGTGCAGAATTCTTCAGTATCATCCTTACAAACTGCTGGTTGGTTAATCATACCTCCCTGGCTGACCATGAACTCTTCTGTTCCAGTTTTGAATGGATCAAAACTGTAATACCACATATCCTTACCAATATCGATCGGATCACTTTCTTCATCTTCAGCTGTATCACCTAAGGCTTTAGTTTCTTCGGCTGCCATCACCACCCACGCGCTATCATTAACGCCATCTACATCAGTATCATAGGGTTTTAAATTTAATCTCACACGAGTGGAAGCAACACGCCCATTCAGCAAACGATTATCATCCGTGACACAAAGATCAAGGGTTGTTCCACCTGGATTTAACCAAGAAATATGAGTTGAGCAAAAATCTGATTCAGGTGTAGGGCCAGTAGGTAAGGCTAAAGGATCGATTGCGTCAATATTGTCAAAATCAATGTAACAATAAGGATCTTCTGCTTTTGTTGGATCTGTATTGCTGCTTACAGCTTTACACATCGCATTATCCGTTAACCGAACTGGAGCTGCCATTGGTACATACGGTTTTGGCATTGTGTCCAGTGAATATTCTGCTAAGGTTGTCGCCCCAATAACAATCCCTTCTTGGTCTGTAAAAACTTTATCAAAATCTGCCTGGCTGATGTGTGAATACCAAATATCTGTTTGTTGATTTGCAACTGCACCTGACCAACCTTCACCTGGTCCAAGACCTTGTCCAGGCCGTAATCCTTCCGGATCTTCCTGCCAGGTCAGGATACATCCAGCCCCTGCAGCACAATCAACTGCTGGTAGATTTGCATCTCGTTTTCCAGAAGTCAATCTTTCAGGTTTTGTCCAAATAACATTTAGAGATTCAGTAACATCAGTCGTTGAAGGATCATCCGCCGCTAACAACTTACCTCGCGTCGTCCATACACACGAGTAAGGAATTTCCCCAATTTCTGGAAAATCCTGTTCTTCATAATCAACGGACCCTTGATTTCCACCAACGCCAAACAAATCATAAAGATATACAGCATCTTTTCCATAATTCAATTCAAGATCTTCAAAATATGCTGCATCTTCAGCAGGGTCTAAAGAATACAGTGGAGAACCACCTTCACAATACTTACTCACCCAGGCAACAAAGATATTATCACCAAATACCTGATGTACCACATTATGGACGTCACCTGGATAGGCATAACCTGTTTTCAAAGAAAAGGATGATAAATCTGAGGATTTAGAGAGATTGGTAGTTTTCCAGGACGTTCCATCGTCCAAAGAAACTCCTACAAAAGCGTCAAAGTGCCCAAATGTGATGCCACCTTTCGTTTCTTCTGTTGGATGTAAATCGTCAATCCAAACAGAAATTAAAGGTTTTGCAAATTCACGAGGCTCATATGCGATGGTTGTTTCATCATCCAGAAGATAATTATCTATAGTTACCAGCTCTCCAGTTGAAGCCTGCGCTGGAACATAGAAATCCATCATGAAGACAGCTGCCTTCTCCGTTTCATTATCTGGCGTTTTGGAAATGTTTCTTCGGAACAGTAATCCATCCTCCGCCAGTACCGTACCGACGGTCATGCTGAGTAACATGATGACCGTCAAACAATACCATAAAAATTTTCTTGATTTCATTATCATTCCTCCTACTCTAAAAATTTTGATTGGATAAAATGAAAAAATACCTTTTTGGTTCCCTGCATACACACTCCTATTCAATTTTTTTGGAAAACTGTACCCGGAAGGGTTCAAATGGACTTCGATCGGGATGGTTGACATTTTCGTTAGTCAAATCCCACAAACTGACATATAATTCATACAGAGTCGGATAATGGTGGCACTCCCCGCTGATTACATCCTGTAAAGATGCATGCCATTCTCCATCAACGCTGTCTTTCCACACTCGTAATAAATAAGAGAAGTAATTAATTGGATGATCAATCATAGAATCCGGCCTTTATATGAACCATGGTTGCATTCATTATTACAATCCACCGTTTTTTGCTTGTGAACTCAGCGTGAAATGAACGTGAATTAAGATTAGAAAAATGGCCAAACTCAAAATTTCTCTCCTGGGCACTTTCCGTATTCACTTCAATGGCAATGATATCAGCGAAACTCTGCGCACCCGTAAGGAACGTGCGTTACTCGCTTATCTGGCTGAAGAACCTGCTCGTCTGCAGCCCCGAGAAAAAGTTGCTGAATTCTTCTGGCCAAACCGACCAGAAACTTATGCACGGATGAACTTACGCCAGGCTCTGTTAGGGTTACGTAAAGCTTTTGGGGGAGATGACCAGATTAGTGATTTTTTGGAAGTCAGTGATGAATCCATCGAATTTATGCATAAGTCTGTCTGGATGGATACGACCACCTTTAATGGTTATCTGCAAACCAGTAAATCACATCCACATCCGGAGTTGCATAGTTGCCAGGAGTGCATTAACCAACTGGAAGAAGCGGTTGAACTGTACCGTGGTGATTTCCTGAGTGATTTAATATTGAACGAAATCACTGGTTTCCAGGAATGGGTTGTAGTCAATCGTGAACGCTATTTAAGAAATATGATCAGCAGCTTACAGGCGCTCGCCAGGGCGTATTATCATCGTTCCAATTTTGATCAGGCTTATAAATTTGCCTGGCGCTATGTGGAAATGGCACCTCTGGAAGAAAGCGCTCACCGTCTGTTGATGCGCTTACTCACCAAAAGTGGTCGTCGTACAGCCGCTTTACAACAATACCAGCTTTGTAAATCAATTATTGACCGGGAATTGGGTATTGAGCCATCTCCGGAGACCCAACAATTGTATAGCATGATTCTGAATAACCAGCCGATCGAACGGATCGATACAGCTAGTCTGGCTGGTAAAATACCTTCCAAACGCGGCACCCGACCACTCAAACCGCCTACTGGCCCTTTATATGACCCGAATACCGAATTACCACTGCGCTCCATTTTTATGGACCGCCTGAGGCATGCCATGATGCGTATGAAACGCAATCAGAGCAATGCTTTGCTGATTTCTCTGCAAATTTCGTTCCCTTACCATGAACACATGTCACCGGATATGAAAAAACAAGTCGATGTGTTATTGTCTCGGCGTTTGATAGGAACGGTGCGTGAGGATGATACGGTTGCTAAAATTAACGAATGCGAATATGCAATGGTACTCGAAGACATTCATGCATCGGACGCGATACCAGGAATTATCAGCAAGATCCAAAAAGCAATGAGTTCACCCTTACAATTGCAGGATCAACGCATTCAGACTCGTCTTGCCATTGGCTGGAGCATGTACCCGGATGATGGACATGACCCGACCACCCTGATTAACAAAGCTGACCTCGGGATGCGCACCGATCGTTTGCAACAAAATATCCATCAAAACCAAAAATAAAAAAATCAGGATTCTCCCGGAGGATTATCCTCCGGCAATTGCACAGTACGGATCCAGTAATCTCCAATTTTACAGACAGCTTCCCGTAAACCACTGAAACTGACTGGTTTGGTAACAAATCCACTGGCACCTTGCGAATAGGAATATTTCATATCCTGTTCTGCACTTGATGTGGTCAATACCACCACCGGGATCCCACGCAAATCCGGATCTTCTTTGATCTCTGCCAAAGCTTCACGACCATCTTTTCGAGGCATATTGAGATCCAGCAGGATCAAATCTGGACGGGGTGACAGATCCGGATCGGAAAAATCTCCTCTTCGATTAAGATAATCCAGGAGTTGTTCACCATCTTCCACGATAAAAATTTGTGCGTTCATTTGGCATTCATCAATGGCTTCCCCGATCAGATAAATATCATCTGGATCATCTTCCACCATCAGGATTATCTTTCTATTGGATGTTGTTTTCATGGTTGTTTCGCCTTTCTTTGGATTGTTTTTTTGGCAGTCGTACAACAAATGTTGTTCCTTTTCCGGGTGAACTATGCGCAGAAATAGTACCTCCATGGTTATCTACAATTTTCCGGCAAATCGTTAAGCCCATACCAATTCCGGGGAAATCCCCACTGGAATCGAGACGTTGAAAAGGCTGAAAGATGCGATCCAGATATTTTTCGTTGAAACCAATCCCATTATCCTGAACACGGATTTCGCACATCCCTTCCGGATCGGTCTTATCTTTTGGATAAGGGCTATAGATGGTGATCTCAGGTTGTCGACCCGGTGAATGAAATTTCAATGCATTGCTGAGTAAATTCTGAAATAATTGTGAGATCTGAACTTCATCCGCTTCCACTGTCGGTAATTCTTTAATTTCCACCAAGGCTTGTTTCTGTTCCACCTGCCAATCCAGATCAATCAAAACCTGCCGAACCACCTGTTCCAGATTTACTTTGCTAAATTGATACTCTTTATTGATGGAGCGCGAGAATGACAAAGTTTCACTCAGTAACAACTGCATTCTTCCGGCTGCATCGCGCATTCGTGTCAGATAATTGATCCCGCGGGCATCCAGTTGGCTGCCATATCGTTCCTGTAGCATCTCCCCAAAGGTTTGAATTTTCCGCAGTGGCTCCTGCAAATCATGCGATGCTACACTGGTAAAATTTCGTAATTCCTCATTGCTGTGTTCAAGATTTAGAGTGTATTCCTTTAATTCAGCTTCCTGGCGATCCCTTTCTGCAGTCCGTATGGCAATCTCATCTGCCATACCATCAAACGATCTAGCTAGTTGACCCAACTCTCCCTGTAAGTAAGTAATTCCAGAACGAGCGGTCAAATCTCCTTTAGCTAATTTTTCGGTGGCTTGCACCAATGCTTTTGCCTGTCGGATAATCAAAGCATCACCCAGGATCCACATGAAGATAACAACCAGTAGAATCACGATGATCATGATGGTGAGATTGCGTTGCAGGGTAGTATTGGCAGTTGCAAAGGCTATTCGGGTGGGTAAACCCATTATGACAGATAAAGTGCCTGATGTGCCATTGATAGCACTGATCGCATAAAGGGTCTCTTCACCACTTAATCCTTCGCCAATCAGGTAACCGCTTTTTTGTTCCCATAATTGAGTAACAATATTCGTCTCCGGTAAACGGTAACCACGCCAGCGATCGTTGTCCGGGTAATGGGATAGTATGGTGCCATTTGCATCCATTACAATCAATTCGCCACCTTCTGGCAAGCCAGCGGATTTGGCAAAATCATAAAACCATATCAAATCCAGAGAAACATTAGCTACATTGAATAATTGATTGTTCATGTCATATACCGGATATCCCACGGACATCACAGATTTACCAGTTACTTTGCAGATGTGGTAACCACTCAATGTAAAATCGGTTGCCTGTATCAATTTTTGATAATGATCACAATCTTTGAAATCTGGTGGGGCATGCTTTTCGGGAGGACTGCATAAAATGTTTCCTTCCAGGTCAGCCACATAAAATGCTGAATAATAATCAAAATGGTCCTCAAACATATGCCGGAAGATAGCATTACATTCGTCATAATTTTTTTCCCGCACGGTTGGCAAATGCGATACCGTCAATAAAAAGGACTTAGCATTATCTACCATCAAAGCTTCTACACTGGATGCCACTCTCGCCAGATGGATAACTTCATCCATGGTGTCCTGTTTGGCAGCTTCCCGTTGATTGATTCCCACCTGTACCAACAACAATATACCAGGGACGGCGGTTAATATAATGATCAACACCAAACGACTACGCAGGGAAGAAAATATTTTTAACATAATTGTCAATATAAATTTCTACTAGAATTGGGATATTATTTATTATAGTGAGTTTTTATGAGCTTTACTAATCGAATTAAAGAACCATTTCCAAAAAAATTCAAAAAAAGAGGTTGATCTTTTACCGATCAACCTCTGAACTATCAGCTGCAATTTCCACCGCAGCCACCGCTGCTGCTTCCACAACTGGCACATCCGCCACCCCCCAGGCGTCCGGCTGCCAATTCATCTTCCGTCGCCATGCGTAAATCCACGATCGTGGCTGAGAAGGTTAATTCTTTTCCAGCCAGAGGATGATTTAAATCCAGACGCACATCACTCTCACCAATTTCCATTATGTTGGCATTAATTAATCGTCCTTGTGGATCACTCAGGCGAATCGTTTTTCCAATAGCAAAATCAAAATTTGCCGGGAATTGTTCTTTGGGGATATCCACAAAGGCATTGTTATCATATTCACCATAAGCATCCACTGGCTGAACCGTTATTTCACGTGACTCACCAATCTGCATTCCAAACAATTCTTTTTCAAGCCCTGGAATGATATTCCGATGTCCTTGAATGAATTGCAATGGGCCATATCCATCACTTGAATCAATTACCTCGCCATCAACAGTTAAAGAATAATCCAGGCTCACAACCATGTCCTGGGCTACAATATCGGGGGTTCGCTCTACCATTTAATAACTCCTTTACTTCCAATAATCAGACTAATTTATCGGGTTTTCAAGGATTATAACAGATCAAATCTGTAAATCAAGTTGCTGTGGTTAACCTGTATATATAAATTTTTTCGCTACAATTAATCATATAACCCAATGTGAGGTATTCATTGCCAGCGACCGAACGTCAATTTCAGAAACTCGGTAAGAACCCAAAAGATCCACTCGATTTTCAGGATGCGGATATGATCCTCTCACGTGGATATTTATTTGAGCGCGAGGATCACTTTTCCAGTGCAATCAAGGAATATCGAGCCTATTTGAAAAAACATGATAATGATCCCTGGGTGTTTGCTCATTTGGGTTATTGCTTGCGGGAAAATTCCAGGTTTTCAGAAGCGATGAAAATGTTTGAACGGGCTCTGGAATTAGATCCCTTTTATGGCTGGGCATATGCGCAAAGGGGGAGTGCTTACCTGTGGCTGGAGGAATATGAGTTAGCAGTCTCCGATCTTTATACCGCTAAAAGTCTCTTACCGGGCGATGCCTGGGTCCTGGCCACCCTGGGTGAATGTTACCGTGAAATGCAAAAATTTGAGCAGGCCATTGAGATATTTACAGAGGTTCTCGAAATAAAACCCGATTATGTTTGGGCTCTGGCACATCGAGGCCGCACTTATCTGGATATGGGGAAGTTTAGCGAAGGATTTGAAGACATGCAATATGCGCTGCAATTGGACCCCGCATACGCATGGATTCATTACAGTCTGGGGGAAGCATTTCGCAGACAAGGGTTACTCACCGAAGCGCTGTCTGCCTACCAACAAGCGCTCGAGATACTACCGGATTATCCCTGGGTATTCAGTGCTCGTGGTCAGCTATATCAGATGCTGGGTGAATTGGAAAAAGCATTGGCAGATTTTAATAAATTGGGGGAATTGTGGCCTCAGGATCCCTGGGTTTATGCTGTACGAGGGGATCTCCTGGAGCAGATGGGAAAAATTGATAATGCCTTGGAAGCATTTCAAATGGCCGTTAAATTACGGAATGATTATGGGTGGGTTCATTGTCGTATTGGTATCATTTTGCGTATGCAGCACAACTTTGAGGAATCCTTACGGGCATTTGATCAGGCAGTGGAAATTATGCCCGAGTTTGGAACAGCCTACGTAGAACGTGCTGAAACATTCCGCCAGATGGGAGAATATGAACGAGCCCTGGCTGATCTTGAAATCAGTAAAGTGTTACTGGGGGAAGATGCCTGGATGTATGCTGTTTTGGCGGAAGTACAGCGCGGTATTAAACAACCCCAAAAGGCATTGGAAAGTTTTGCTCGCTCCCTGGAAATTGATCCGAATTATGATTGGGCGCTTGCCCATCGAGCTCGATTGCTGCGGGAATTGAAACAATATGAACTGGCTTTGCAGGATTTTTATGCAGCTTTGAACTTAAAGGACAATTACGTATGGGCTTTCTACCAACGGGGAGAACTTCTTCAGGAAATGGGAGAAACGGAAGCAGCCTGGAAAGATTTTCAAAAAACACTGGAGCTGAACCCAGGTTATTTTTGGGCGAAAGCAGGCTGCGCAGAAATTCTAATTCAGCAACAAAAATACACCGAAGCCATTCCTTATCTGGAAGGTTTTTTACTCTCATCTCCGCAAGACCCCTGGGGACTAGGACAATTAGGGTATGCCTATGAAAAAAATGGCCAATTGGAACAGGCACGCCTGAATTACTGGCAGGCTCTGACCTTCGATCCTCAGAACGCCTGGGCGCTACAACGCCTGGATGCATTAAAGAAATTGGATTATCCTTAAGTAGTAAATGGGATTGTTGGCGGATGAGAAAAACTTAAAATCCTTCTTACTTGCATAATTGAATTAATAAAAGGTGTTAAAACGATGAAAAAGAATTCTTCAAAAGAGACTGTCAAACAGTCCAAAAAGCAGGGTAAGACTTTTATATTAAAAAGGCTCCTGATCGGATTGGTATTGATCCTAGTTTTGGTTATCACAGGGTTTGTGGTTTGGGGAAGTACACCGGCAAAGCCCGATAACCTGGCTTTATCTGCATTAAACTCTGACGAACAAGTGACGATTACAGAGGGGAAATTCTGGTATCAATTTTCACCTTCTGGCAGTAATCCACAAACAGGTTTTATTTTTTATCCGGGAGGTCGTATTGATTATCGTGCATATGCCCCATTAATGCGGGAAATTGCGCAGGGAGGATATGCTGTTTTCCTGGTGAAAATGCCACTTAATCTGGCTGTTTTTGGACAAAACCGCGCCGATACCATCCTGGAAGCTTATCCAGAGATATCAAACTGGTATATCGGTGGGCAC
Source organism: Anaerolineaceae bacterium (assembly GCA_034428855.1). Classification (GTDB taxonomy): domain Bacteria; phylum Chloroflexota; class Anaerolineae; order Anaerolineales; family Anaerolineaceae; genus UBA6170. The sequence goes on from DAOUGX010000176.1 coordinate 19,725, forward strand.
TCGCTGGGTGGGGCTATGGCAGCTGCTTATGTGTACAACAATCCGGTCGGTATGCAGGGGTTAGTTCTTTGGGCAGCATATCCAGCCGAAAATAATGACCTTTCGCAATCCGGTTTCCCGGTTCTGTCTGTGATCGCTAACCGTGATGGACTTGCAACCCTGGATAAACTCAAAGCAGCTGCTCCTCTTCTTCCAGCCGATACAACCTGGGTAGAAATCGATGGTGGAAATCATGCCCAGTTTGGAAGTTATGGGACACAATCAGGTGATTTGGAACCTACCATCAGTGTCGAAGAACAACATCAGCAGATTATTACAGCAACCCTGATGTTCATGGCTGGAATTCGTTAGTCTTATTAATTGGTTCGAGGTACATTTCTGCACCTCGAACCGTTCGCCTCCCTGTTCCTGATTCCGCTCATTCAGGATTGAAAAGTATACAATTCGATAATTTTTAATATCACATCAACTGATTTTTCCAGGGATTTTGCTGGTAAATATTCAAAACGACCATGCGCATTATGTCCACCTGTAAACAGATTTGGACACGGTAATCCCATGAACGATAACCTGGCTCCATCCGTTCCCCCCCGAACCGGGATAATTTTGGGTGTAATTCCTAAAGCCTGCATAGCTTCCCGGGCAGTATCAATGATATGAAACACTGGTAAGATTTTTTCTTTCATATTGTAATACTGGTCGGTCAAAGCTAATGAGGCTGTTCCAGGTCCGTATTTATAATTGGCATACTCGACTGCTTTTTCAATTAACCCTTTTTGCCACTCAAATTTATCACGATCATGTTCACGGATAATGTATAAGAGACTGGTTTTTTCCAGGGTTCCATCAAAATTCATCAAATGGAAGAAACCATCATAGCGTTCAGTATGTTCAGGACGCATATGGGTTGGAAGCACACCAGCAATGTCCATGGCGATGTTGATTGAGTTGATCATTTTGTCTTTTGCTGTTCCGGGGTGTACACTCCTGCCAAGCACTGTAATTCTGGCTCCAGCAGCGTTAAAATTCTCAAATTCTAATTCACCTAACTCGCCACCATCCAGTGTGTATGCAAAATCTGCGCCAAACTTTTCCACATCGAAGCGATCTGCACCACGACCAATTTCTTCATCCGGTGTGAAACCAACTTTTAAGGTTCCATGCTCCACCTGTGGATGTTGAATCAGATATTCCATGGCTGCCATGATGGCGGCAATACCAGCTTTATCATCCGCGCCTAATAAGGTGGTGCCATCGGTGGTGATGATGGGTTGCCCCACATATTGTTTCAATTCGGGAAAATCCACAGGAGAAAGGCAAATATTATTCTCCTTGTTCAGAATGATATCTCCACCATCATAATTTTCCACCCACTGCGGATTCACATCCTTCCCACTCATATCAGGGCTGGTGTCCATATGTGCTATCCAGCCGATCACCGGTACATTTTTGGAGGTATTACCGGGTAAGGTGGCCATCACATAGCCATTTTCATCCAGGCTGACATCCTGCAAGCCCATTTCTTCCAATTCATTTTTTAACATACGAGCCAGATCGAATTGTTTGGCAGTACTGGGGCAGGTTTGAGAGTCAAAATCGGACTCAGTATCGACCTTCACGTATCGCAGGAACCGATCAATAACATTACTCATGCTCTTCTCCCTTTATTTTTTGTATTTTTGCATGTAAGAAAGCTTCATTTTTATCATTTCAGTGGGTGCGATGGTTGAATTATTCATTTCAATCTCAATCACCCATTCCAAGCATAGTTTCCAACAATAATTTGACCATCTGATCTTAATTATGTACTAACTTCAAATTTTGTAAACCTGACAAACCAGTAAATCGAGGATGTGAGATAATAAGGAAAAAATTCTCCAATTGGAGGTCTTATGCAATCCTATCCA
>DAOUGX010000177.1:0-2995 GCA_034428855.1 Anaerolineaceae bacterium
GCCACCATACCCAGACCTGGTAAATCACTCTCCAGATCCAGGTTGCCTTTCCACTCCTTTCCACTCAGCAGAAACTCGCCCGGAATGAACTGAACACTGGCATTCACCAGTTTCGTGGCAGGAGCTGTATAGACCCGCCAGTAATTCCAATAGCAGCGCTGGAACATATTGTTATAGGCAATCTCCTGACCATAAGTGGCTTCATGCACACACAGCACATCCATCTCGAAGGGATGTTCATACTCCATGGTGAGATGGGCTTTCGGGTTCTCCAGATCGGTTAGATCAACTTCATAGGTTAGATTTCGGATCAGAATGGCATCAACTTTGTTGAAACCAATATTGGAATCGACCCAGTATAAGAAATCACCGGTTTGATAGTTTACCGAGGAATCCAGCTGCATTTCCGCTAATAAATTCTGCATTGTTTCTTCATTGAAATACAACATCAAATGACCCGTTTTAATCAGATCCTGAGACGTTTTTGCCAATTCGATGATTTGCTTGTAATCACGGGTATTCAGCAAGCTTTGAAGCATGGCTTTACCGAGGATGCTGATAAAATCCTTACGGTTTGCCCACCAACTCTCCGATTCAGGATCCTGCCCCCAACTTTCAACCATGTATTCATTCACATTACTCGCATTCACCCAGATTCCCTGACCAGGGTCAACGTTTATGGGTCCCATCACTTCTAAAACTCTTTGAACGGTGGTCTGATCAAATGCGATGACTCCATTGGTGATCTGATCGGTGGACAATTGATAAAGCTCCTGGACCTTTCTGGCAGAGGCAGGAAAATCAGCAGACCAGTTTCCATCCCGTGGAACCCAAATCCCCGCCAGCATGTAATCCTGTAATGGTTTGGGAGGGAGTGGATAAGGTTTCGACAGGTCATCCACTTGATATGAATCCTGCATGTCAAGGTCAATATCCACCAGACTATTCAGGCTGACAGTTCCCATGGCGGTAATAAACCCGCCTCCTGCCCGTAACTCATCATGGTTTAAGGCCAGCAAAAGATAATGGGCAGGATTCTGCATACCCACAAGATCCGGTAATAAAGGTAGTATTTTACCTGAGGAGACAATCACCGGAACAAATGGCTCGATCATCTGGAAGTCATCCTGAAACCGTTCTGGTAATGACGAAATGTCAATTTTTGCGTGATTGCGTTCTATTTCCTGGGAATAAAATTGTGCCTGTTCCATTAATGTCGGATCATTAAGGAAGTCATTGACGATTTCCAACATTTGAAAGCTATCATTGATCTGGTCGTCCAGTAAAGGTGATACTTTATCCTCAAAAATAAGAGCATAGCTCGTTATTGATTTCAAGTACTTAACCACAGGTTGTACTTGAGATGTCATTTTCCCGGTCAGATTTAGAATCGGGTATGACCATGCTAAACTTCGATCAATAACCTCTAAGTCCCGATCAACTTCTTTAATCAGATTGTACCCATAGGAAGGTGAAATAATGTCCAAGCCACCAGACAGCATGGATTTAATTTCCTGGCGGGTCTTATACAGCTTAATCGAATGCCTGGCCAGGTTGAAGCCCCATACAACAATTCCAGCGCTGAGAATCAGGGCTAAACCAAGAAACAACTTTTTTCTTGTCATTGGTTACTTCTTGGAATTTTGGTTATTCACTGAATTTTTCAAAGAAAGCCTGGTGATCAGATAGATAATCACCAATAATAAAACCACCACGAGCGGGAAAACAAACGCAGGGATCTCCGGATTTTGGTTCTTTTCGGATTGAGACTCCATCATTTCTTCACCGGAAGAGACGAGTGGTAAGATGACTTTAGAGGTTGCCGCAGACTCTGGCGATGTTTGCAGCGACTCAACCGTGGATTCCAATGTTGATTTCGATTGGATCTGGGTTTCCAAACCAAATAATGTAGCAGTTATCTTCGAATCTGGTGTCGATGTTGACAACACTGGATTAGATTGTGAAAGTGTAGGTGTCGTCACTGACTCAGCTGGTTGGGTACTGCGACTATCCGTAGCCAACACAGTTCTGGTCATCGTTGGTATGCGGGTTGGTGTTCTGGTTGGACCAAGTGTAGGGACGGTTTGAAATTCCTGCCCACCCCAGACGACATTTCTGGGAACAACAAAAAATATCACAATGAGCATCAATACGAACAATTTTTTAGTTAGTTTCATTTTTATTACCAATAGTCTGAATTTTTTTACAGGATAAACAGGACTTGGGGTTTATGATGATTACAATTTGCTGTAGTCATGATTTTTTCATCTAAATCATTCCCCGTAATTTATTTTCATTATTGTAACTTAAAAAACAATGATTGGAAAATAAATCCGGTTTTTAAAAAAGTCAGAATCTGAACCTGCAATTTTATGGTAACACCATGGTGGGATCACCAAAAAATATATAGGTATTGCCAGGATGTTGAATGGAAGGGTCTGTTTTCAATGATTTTTCAATAAAGGATTTCAATAAATCACCGATTCTCAATCCACTCATTGATCGTAAATCATCTTGCAATACTTGTATTAGTAATAATTGTTCATCCATCAAAGCCTGGTCAACTGGAGCATACATGCTGATGGCTCCGCCTTCTGGATGGAATAGAAGATTTTCAGCCAGCGACGTTTTCTGTGGATGAATGAAGTAACCATTCAGGCAGGAAAAACTGAAAATAACTGGAGGAAAATTATTTTTGGGAAGATCTGAAATTTGTGAGGTGGTAAGCATTTCATCCTGCCCCCAGCGTTCAATGCTGCCATGTCCAAAATAAAAAATGTATGAGAATGGATGGGAAAAAGTTTCCAGAACTGCCTGGTTATTATCACCACCAATTAATGTAACCTGACTGTCGGATGATGATTTCCGAATTTGTTCTCCGGTCTGATAAAAAATTGGGTCAGATGTATCAAATAAAAAGGAAAAGGACTTGGATTGGGGTGATAAATTTTCCTCATAATTTAATAATTTATCCAGATAAATCTGTAACTGACTT
>DAOUGX010000178.1:0-2701 GCA_034428855.1 Anaerolineaceae bacterium
CGCGCTGGACAGATGAAGCTTTTCACTTTTCGGACTGAGTAAATAGTCATTTCCATTTCTGTGAAGGATGGGGATTCTACGCTTTATTCTAATAAATTCTGCCCGCATTTCTTCAGATTTGATCGCATAGCTTTCCATTTCCTCTGGCCAGAAATTAAATAAATCATCAAATGTCTGAACGAATTCGCTGCGATAAGTATCCGTAACCTGATCCAGGTGGCTGATGATCCAACATTGGTGAGAGAAATCCCAATAATATGTCAGACCGATGAAACGAAAATCCTCGGTTACATACGGAAAGAAAGGAAATTGACGACAGCTTAATGCCCTAAAATTTCGTTGACAATAATCAACGCCTTTGCAGGCAACCAGCAACATGTTTTCTGGCACATCATCATTCGAATCATCCGCGGTGGATTGACAGTTGTGTTGGTCTTCATTACTCCATAAATGCCACAAATCTGTGTTTCGTTTCAAATATTGCCATTCACTATCATATACGGCTGGAATTGCCTGACAGATATCACAGCAAAATGGGGCCCCACCAGGATTGCGCGGAGCACATTTCTGTCCACAATCAAGAGAGGTGATGGGGGAATGAAAATCCCTGTACATGTTTTCGAAGTTCATTTTGGGGTATGCTGCCACGCAGCCAATTTTAGCTGATCTTTTCAGATTATGGGGAACTATTTAAGAAAAAAGACCACACTATTTTGTGAGAATAATATGGTCTATCTTGTCAACATTAACAATTTTCAGAAATTAATTATCCAAAGCTCCCTGGTTGACCCAGTCGCGAAAGAGTTGAACTTGTGAAGGCGTCAATTTGGCACCACGTTTAGGCATCTTCTGACTGGCAACTAATTCAACAAACAAGCTATTTTCTGCATCACCTGCATTTATGATGGCTCCATTGACTGAACCTGCCATTATTCCAGCATAGGATGTCATATCCAGTCCCTCTTCAATGCGATCACCGCCGTGACAATTCAGACAACGGTTTTGAACGATCGGAAAGATGTCTTCAGAAAAACTGACCAGATTATCATCCGTTGCAGTAGGTTGAGTCGTTTCGGTGGGCGTGGGAGGTGCAGTGGTTGCTGTATTCGAAGGAGCCGATTCAGTTTCTGTCGCCAATTGAGCAGTTTCAGAGGGCGATAATGTTGGTCCTGGTTCAGCATCTGGGGTTGGAGATGCTGTGCATGCTGAGAGTATAACAACCCCTGCGATTAAAGAAACGATGAATTTGTTCTTAATAGTACCCATGTGAAAATTCCTTTCTAAAATCCATACAGGATTGCCCCACCCAGAAATGCCAAAACCAGGGATATGCCAAAACATATGGCGTAAACCAGAATGTAAGCAAAACGATGTGTATCAAACAATCCAGGTTTTTTCCAGCGTGTGATGACCAGGGCAACAGACAAGAAGGAAAGCGTGAGCCCTAAAACGAGTTTCACAGGTGCAAAAGGTGCATCTCCTTCATAATTCAGGTTGTTGTCATAAACACCGGTGGCTCCTGCAAAAAAGGTACTGATGGCAGCCAGTATCATGTTATAAAATGCAGTTTGTTCAAATGCTTTATTTTTACGTAACCATGCCAGTAATACAAATAAGAATGCTGACCCGGTGAGTGCAATGGGAAAATGAACAAACATAGCGTGTATTGGGTGTAGTTCGGTGATGGCGGTTATGATACGGTTGATTAGTTCCATAGTACCTCCGTGAATTGTGATATTGTAAGATGTTTATTGATTTGACCTCAAACGAATGTATAAGGATTTTTATCCAGAGAAATTTGTAGTATATTTATCCCTCGAGGTTGCATGAACATAGTTAATTTTGAAAAAGTGAGTCTTGGTTTTGGCGGCGAGCTATTATTAGATTCAGTCAATTTTCGAGTCAATGAATCCGAACGAATTGGTTTAATTGGCCGTAATGGGATGGGAAAAACATCGCTCATGAAATTAATCCTGGGTGAACTCTCCCAGGATGAGGGGATCATTTCGCGGCAGCAAGATTTAAGAATTGCCTATTTACCTCAGGAAGTTCCCCAGGGGCTCAGTGGTTCCATCAAACAGATTGTTCACTCCGGACTGGAAGGTATGACCTTCGATTGGCAACCGGAAGAAACCGAATGGCAGGCCGACCTGCTGGTACAACAAACCCTGAGTCGCATGCAGTTAGATTCTGAGACACAATTTGATGTGTTATCAGCCGGTATGAAACGTAGAGTGTTATTAGCAAAAGGGTTGGTTGCAAAACCACAGTTGTTATTATTAGATGAACCCACCAATCATCTCGATATTCAATCCATACTCTGGCTAGAAGACTTCCTGCTACGCTGGAAAGGAAGCATCATTTTTGTCACCCATGACCGCCTTTTTTTACAGGCTTTAGCAAACCGGATTGTGGAATTGGACCGTGGTCGCATTTTTGACTGGGATTGTGATTATCGCACTTTTATGCAACGTAAAGAAGCGTTTATCAATGCAGAACAAACGCAAAATGATTTGTTCGATCGCAAATTGGCACAGGAAGAACAGTGGATTCGTAAAGGAATTGAAGCTCGACGAACGCGCAATGAAGGCAGAGTACGAGCACTGCTCAAGTTAAGAGATATTCGTAAAGAGAGGCGCGAAAAACCAGGGAAAGTAAAATTACAAATTCAGGAAGCTCGTCAATCGGGAAAACTGGTGGT